>JAERRW010000056.1 GCA_016735235.1 Sulfurospirillum sp.
CATCCCCCTACCAATAAATAATGACCTCCCCCTTTTAGTATCTTTCAGTAGTGAATTTATTTGGGTATTTTGCATAAGGGATCATTGATAATTTATTGTATGTTTAAATTTATATTAAAAAAGAAGGAGAATGCAGTGCAAGACAAAAAAATAGTGGGAACATGTACACGAAAAGATCAATTTACTTATGAAGAGGAGTTAAAATGCTTGCAAGTTGAGCTTTTAAAATTCCAAAACCATGTTAAAAACAAGGGTCTTAAAATTCTTATGATATTCGAAGGACGAGATGCAGCGGGAAAAGGTGGAACTATAAAAAGAATCACAGAACACTTAAACCCAAGAGGGGCTAGAGTTGTAGCACTAGAAAAACCAAGTGATATTGAAAAAACACAATGGTATTTTCAAAGATATGTACAACATCTTCCAAGTGCCGGTGAGATAGTTTTTTTTGATAGGAGTTGGTACAATAGAGCCATGGTAGAGCCTGTAATGGGCTTTTGTACTGAACGACAACATCATAAATTTTTAAAAGATGCTCCAGTATTTGAAGACATGATAGTAGATGATGAGATTAAAATATTTAAATTTTATTTTTCTGTTTCAAAAAAAGAGCAAAATAGAAGATTTGAATCAAGAAAAACAGATCCATTAAAACAGTATAAACTCTCCCCAGTAGATAAAAAGTCTCAAGGTTTATGGGATGAGTACTCATTATCAAAATTTATGATGCTTAGCTCAACTCACACCACTAATGCCCCGTGGACAATAGTAAGAAGTGATAATAAGAAAAAAGCTAGAATTAATGTCATAAAACATATATTAAATTTTGTAGATTATCCAGATAAAATCAATATTAATAAAATTAAAGTTGATAAAGATATTATAATTTATGGAAAAGATGAAGCAATAAAAATGGAAAAAGAGTTTAAATTTACATTGAAAACACAATAGACATTGTAATTTTTACATTTTAATCAATAAGTTTTATTTAATTGGCGCAGTAAAAAGATCTTTGAATTTGTCACGCACTCTATAAAACTCATCTAAATTATTAAAAAAAATATCAATTAAATTTGGATCAAAATGTTTACCTCTTTGTGTTCTAAATAGATCCAATATATCTTTATCTTTCCAGCTTTTTTTATAGACTCTATCACTACTTAATGCATCAAATACATCTGCAATAGCTGTAATTCTGCCATAAATATGTATCTTGTCTCCTTTTAGTCCGTTAGGATAGCCCGTACCATCAAATTTTTCATGATGCTCAACGGCTATGATAGCCGCTGCTTTTAAAATAGGTCTGCTTGAGTGTTTTAACATTTCAAATCCAAGTTGAGCATGAGTTTTCATCACCGCCCACTCCTCTTTATTTAAAGATCCTTTTTTATTTAAAATACTGTCTGATATACCAATCTTACCAATATCGTGCATAGGTGAAGCTTCATAAACCAAGTTAATTTCATATTTAGATAATCCAACATGTGAAGCTAAAATTCTAGAGTACTTTGCAACTCTTTTTACATGGTTACTTGTCTCTTGTGAGCGTTTTTCACCAATACATGCCAATGTAAAAATAACCTCTTTTTGAGTATCTTCAATTTCTTTAGTTAAGTTTAAAACTTTTTCTTCAAGGTTATTTTTATAATCTTTAAGTTCCAGATGAGTCTTAACTCGTGCCAATAACTCTGCTTTATTAAAAGGTTTGGTTATGTAATCAACACCACCCAATTTAAATCCTTTAGCAATGCTATTATTATCTGTTTTAGCAGTAAGAAAAATAATTGGAATTGATGATGTTTTATGACTAAATTTCAACCTTTTGCAAGTTTCAAATCCATCTAATAAAGGCATCATTAAATCTAATAATATTAAATCATAATCTTTTTTCTCAACCGCTTTTAAGGCCTTTTCTCCATCTGTTGCAAATCCTAAATTATAACCTTCTGGTTGCAATGTGGAGGCTACAACTTGTATATTTTGAGGGGTATCGTCTACTATTAATACATTAAATTTTTTATTTTTCATTTACAATGTTCCTAATATTTTGAATTATATCTTTATATTTACTCATCAATTTTTCAATCTCTTCTGTATCAAATATTACAACAGAATTATTAATATTTCTTGCATACTTTTCTAACTTACTATATTTATACTCTTTTGCAATTAGTTGCAACATGGTTGAGAATTTTTTTATATCCTCAAATGAGCCTCCATGTCGTGTAATTTCATACTGTTTTGCTACTTTAGTCTCAAGTGCATTAAGAATTTCTGACGCAAATTTTGATGATTTATCCAGTAAGTATTCATTAGAAACTTCTGGTTCAATATTTTGCTTTAACTCAACTTTAGGTGCAGAAATATCTTTTCCTAGCTCTACATTATTTATATTTAATGTAAAAATAGATCCCTTGTTTACTTTGCTCACTAAAGTTATACTTCCATTCATCATCACAGCGAGTTTTTGACTTATTGCAAGACCTAAACCAGTTCCACCATATTTTTGATTACTCTGGTTATCTTGTTGTGCAAATGCTTCAAATATTTTATCTTTTTGATTTTTCTTGACACCCATTCCAGTATCTTCTACATGTATATAAAGATTTACAGTTTCTTTATCTTTTAAAGTTACGACTCTATCGCACTGTACTAAAACTTTAATATGCCCAATTTCAGTAAATTTAATGGCATTACTTATCATGTTTAATAAAATTTGTCTCAAGCGAACACCATCTAAAATAAACATATTTGGTACATTATCTTCAAAATCTACAATAAATTTCAAATTCTTTTTTTTAATATTATTCGTTAACATCGCTACAATTTCTGATAGTTGCTCTCGAAGATCTATATTTTGATACTCTAAATGAAATTTACCAAATTCAATTTTTGAAAGATCTAGTATATCGTTTATTATTGTTAAAAGACCATCTGCTCCAGATTTTATTGATTTTATATAAGATTTCTGTTTTGCTGTAATTTTAGTTTCCGAAAGAAGTTCTGTAAAACCCACTACTGCATTCATGGGTGTTCTAATCTCATGGCTCATATTTGCTAAAAAAATACTTTTTGCAAGAGTTGCTTTTTCTGCATTTAACTCCGCTTCTTTAAGTTCTGTTAGATCAGATACCGAACCACTAATAAGCTCTGTTTTTTCATTATTATAAGTGCTTTTTGCTTTAACTCGTACCCATATATAATCTCCACTCTTTTTCAATAAGCGATGAATTGAGTTATATTGCATGTTGTTATCTATGCTTTTATTTAGTCTTTCTAAAGCCTTTTTCTTATCTGCGGGGTAAATTATTGAATTTCTCCAGTAATCATATGTAACTTTAATCTCATTTTCTTCATAACCTAACAATTTATATATTTGATTTGAAATCCAAAGTTTTTTTGTTTTTGTTTCAAGTTGCCAAAGAGCATCTCCACTTCCATCGACTGTTAATTCAAATCTCTCTTTAATTTGACTTAACTCTAAAGTTCTTTGATCAATAGTTTTCTCTAAATTAGCTGAGAGTATTTCTAGGTTTTTTTTGCTTGTTATATTTTCTTTAATTGATGTAAAACCGACTATATTGTTATTTTTATCAAAATCAGGAGAAAAAGTTGAAAATGACCAAAAAATATCTCCATTTTTCATAATATTTTTATTTTCACCTCTCCATGTACTTCCAGATTTTATTGTCGTCCATATGTTCATATGCTCTTCGTTTATCATATTTTCATGACAAATAAGTTTATAGTGTTTACCAATAAGCTCCTCTTTATTGTATCCGCTTATTTTCATAAAAGCTTTGCTTGCATAGGTTATAATTCCAGAAATATCCAATTTAATAGTAATTATATTAGTATCATAAATATCAAGAAGTTTGCTTAACTCTTTTGTTTTACTAATAACCAATTTTTTAAGTCGTATATTCAAATATAGTATTATAAAAATAATAGAGATAGCAACAAAAATTAACCTATAGACCATTGGGTAGTTTATTTTGTTTATAGTCTCTATTTTTGCCCAATTATGCACTATTGATTGTTGCTGTTTTTGAGTTATTTGTAAAAATGTTTTATTTAAAATTTCAACAAGAACCGCATAATCTTTGCGTATAGCAAATGTTAATTCCATCTCAATATCTGTCTTTCCAGAAATTTTAATATTATCTATGCCTAATCTATATTTATAGTAACTTCCAGAAGAGAGAGTAGAAAACAAGGCATCTACTTGATCACTAGCAAGAGCAATTAAAGCATTTTCAACAGTATCAAAATAGACATAATCAAGTTTTGTGTGCAATTTTTTTATTTTTTCAACATATCCATATTGGCTAACTATGGCTACTTTTTTCTCGTGAAGTTGTGTTATATCATATATAAAATCATGCTTATTGTTAGTAAAAATAACAATAGGATTTTTAAAATAAGTTTTAGTAAATAGTAACTCATTTTTTAGTTTACTATCTCTAGTTTCTGACAACATGTCAACTTTTTTACTATTAGCTAAAGTTAGTGATTCCTCCCAAGATGAGCTTTCAATTCTTTTAAAATCTATAGGTAAATTTAACTCTATAAGCTTGAGATGATCGGCTATGATACCAATGTAGTTACCTTCATTATCAAAAGCTTCAAAAGGGAGCCAATTAGGGTCTCCCGTAAAGCGTATAACAGGATGCTCTTTCATCCAAATCTTTTCATCTTCAGTAAACTCAATTGTTAGATCTCTATCTATGCTAACTGCATGTATTAAAGGGGTAACATGTAAAGCGATAAAAACAAGAAAAATTTTTATCATTTTTTTAAATTTTATCAAAATCTACTCTTTATTAAGTAAGTATGCTTATTAAGATAATTTGTTTCATAAATTCTCCTTAATTGAAACTATAATTACATGCTATTTTAGTATATCAAAGTAATCTACATCTATAGTTATTCTATTCCAGTCTTTATCAACTTCCCCAAAAATTTTAATTTTATTTGAACTTGTGATATCTCGTCCAGTAAAAATATCTTCATCTATTTCAATCTCTATTTGACCAGTCGCATCTTTAAACATGTAGTACTCATAAGAGAGTTGTTTAACCAAATGACCTACCAGTACGACTTTTGAATCATCTCTCATTGTTTTAATATCTTCTACTGTAGTTATCATGCTCCCGGTTGAACCCTTGCCACTAAAGCCCGCTAGGGCAGCTGTTGAAAATAGTACTATAAAAAACAGTAAACTAATTATTTTATTCATAATATCTCCTCATGTAATCTTGAATTTAAATTATTGTATCATAATTTTATTAATCTTTAATACACCCAACAGGGTATCCATTGCTACGTAAAGTATTACTTTCACTTACAGTAGCACCCATTAAATTTATTAAACCTGAACCATTTGAAGATGTCACTATTGTCCAGTAACTCATCTGTGTTTTATGCTTCTCGATAGTATCATTATACCGCCCCCAAAATTCTAAACAACTTTTCAACTAAATTAATTCCGCCTCTTGACTACCGCTTTACCCTACATGTTTTAAATATTTAAGATAAACATTCATAGGTTTTTTATAATTTAAACTTGAAATCTTTTAAAATTGTATTTATGAATATACTCTTTTACTCCAACTTTAAGCTCCTTTATTGATTGATAATCACTAATATAGATATTACCATATTTGAGAGTTCTAAAAAATCTTTCAATTGCAATAT
>JAERRW010000062.1 GCA_016735235.1 Sulfurospirillum sp.
TTAAACCAATTGTCTAATCCACCAAATCTTACAGAATGATTTTCTGTCTTATGCCAAGTGTTTGGTCGGTCAAAATCTGATTTTCTGCCCATGCATATACTTTTATTTGATGTCGAAAACAGACATTTTAAATATTTATTATTAATATAAGCATTGAAGTCATTAAATGGATTGTCATCGTATAAATAATTCCAAGTATGAGTTTTTGTTCCTTTTCCTAAACCTGTTGAACCTACATTATCTAATGAATACAATACTTTTTTAATATCTCTCTTTTTAAGAGCATAATTCAATACAATTGCTCTCTCAAAATAATCACTTCCAGAGAGTGAAATATTTATAAATTTACCACCTAGTTTTTGCGATGCCTCCTTTGATGATGTTGTTTCAAGCATGCTTGTGCCTAAAATTAAAGAGTCATACTCCCAATTGTTAATTATTCCTGCTGCTTGTTGTCTCATATTGCCTTGTAAATATGTTTTGTATTTCCAAGGTTTGTGAAATATTTTCAATGGGTCATATACAAAAAGGACACCAAAAAACAACAATGCTAAAATAGATGATGTTACAAAAAATGTAATTACTAAACTTTTATTTTTCATGTTCTTCCTCAAAAATTAAAATATATAAATTCTGTATATGTCGATAATGACATGCATAATACTGAAAACATAAATAGTAATGAAAAATAAACAGAGTATTTTTTTGTTAAAATTTTTGATTTATTAAAGTCTAAATAGGAAGTAATTTCATAACTATTTTTAAACTTTATCACTATGAATAAAATTACTGCAATCCAAATAAATGTATCAAATCCAAACATTATAGTTTTATCTTCTGTAGCAAATAAATTCGGCATCATAAATGAGAGTTGCTTAAATGTATTATTATAAATATAAATAAATGGTTTAGTAAAAACCATACTTTCAATATCTATCATCCCACTCAAAACCTTAACCGCATCATCCCACTCTTTCGCCCTAAAAAACACCCAAGCAATATTTACAAAGTTAAATGTAATAATCCAAGCTAACCAAGTCCAAATCTTAAAACCTAACTTGCTCCAAACTCTGTGAATTACTAATGCTATACCATGTAAAAATCCCCAAAATACAAATGACCAACTAGCTCCATGCCAAATACCGCCGATTATAAAAGTAGCCAATAGGTTATTGTAAGTTCTAAACTCCCCTTTTCTGTTTCCACCAAGTGGAATATAGACATAGTTTCTTAGAAACCTGCTAAGTGTTATATGCCATCTTCTCCAAAAGTCTTGTATGTTGGTTGCTTTGTATGGAGAGTTGAAGTTAATAGGTAGTTTTATGTTAAAAAGCAATGCTAAACCAATAGCCATGTCTGTATAACCACTAAAATCAAAATATAATTGAAAAGTATAGGAGAGTGAAGTAGCCCAAGCTTCAAATAGATTTAGTGTAGTTGCAGTATCAAATCCAGCAGTAGCCCAAAGTGCAAAAGTATCGGCAATTACAACTTTTTTAAATAATCCAATAGAAAATATAAAAAGTCCCATGGCTATATTTCTATAATTTTTTACTTTGTTTTTACTTTTTGCAAACTGTGGCATCATCTCTTTATGATGGACTATTGGTCCAGCTATAAGTTGAGGGAAAAATGTTACAAAAAGAGCATAGTTTAAAAAATCATACTCTTTTGTCTCTTGTCTGTAACTATCTACAAGATATGAAATTTGTTGAAATGTAAAGAAACTAATAGCAAGAGGTAAAACCAAATTTAATGTAGGAACATTAGAATCACTCAATAGATTAAAGTTATCTATCATAAAATCTGCATATTTAAAATAACCAAGTAGTGCTATATTTGAGATGATACCAAAAATTAAAAGAGATTTTTTTCGAGGAAACTTTTTACTTTGAGAGACCGCATTTGCTAGTTTAGAGAACCTATAAAATACCCCCCCCCTTGTTGTTTTATTCTGCCTATTAAGGGTATTACCAACCACATAGTTAAAAAGCATTGAAGAGAGTATAATTGGCAAATATGTAATATTCCACCAGCTATAAAAAAATAGACTACTAAATACTAAAAATGCTTTACTAGCTTGAGTAAGTTTTTTTGAATTTAGATAAAAATATATAAAAAATGTTATTGGTAAAAATACGAATATAAATTC
>JAERRW010000013.1 GCA_016735235.1 Sulfurospirillum sp.
AAAAAGCAATAGCCCAAAATCGTGAGCCTGTATATGCACAGTTCCCAAAATTTGATTAAAAGGAAATAATATGCCAAATGGAATAAAAGTATTACCTACTAAAAATGCAAGTGCTACGGCTACAGTTATCAAAAGTACAACTGTAATCGGTATCGTTGGAAGTGCTAGTTTAGTAGATATAGATGAGAAAATAAAAGTAAAGTTTGAAGATAAGTCTCGAGCTGGGCTTTTAAGTTTTAGTGATGCTGATGATGCCTTAAAAGTATTTGAGTCTCAAGCTGGAACAATTAGAGAGGATTTGTGGGATATAAAAATGCAAAATGTTAAATCTCCTGTAGTTATCTCTCTAGTAGAAATAAAAAAGACTCACGAAGATAAGACTCCTCAAGAGTTTTATGGTGATGCATTATTTAAAAGTGCAGTTGTTAAAGCTGTAGGAAACTTACAGTTAGCTCGTACCTTGTTTGGTGCTAAAGTAAGAATTACTATTGCTGGATATTTTTCACATGATAAAACTGTAAGAGGTGCTATGGATAGTTTTGCAGTTGGTACTAAAACTATCGCTATTGTAGATATGAATTTAAAAGAGGTATCAAATGCTTTAGTTGAGTTAAACAAACTCGGCTCAATGAGATTTTTAGCATTTCCATTTTATAGAAAAGCTTGGTCTGTATATGAGAATGCAAATGTAACAAAACCAAACTCTGCAGTTGTTGCTGGTCATATTGCTTATTGGGATGCACAAATGGGCGAGTTTGGTAGTTGTTTTGACCATGCTAATAGACTTATTTATGATGTTGAGGGTGTAGTAACTCCTCTTAAATATGAAGAGGGCGAAGATACTTGTGATGTAAATAAAATAGTAGCAAGTGGTGGAGCTTTACTTCTAAACGATGATGGTAACAGATTATATAACTTTGAAACTCCAAGCGATGATGCAAGATTCAACAAGCTTGAGACTATCCGTTTCTTTGACCTTATCAATGAAAACTTACAAAAAACACTTAAAAGACATAAGCATAGACCTGCAACTGATGTATTTAATTTAGCGAAAGCTGATGCTGATGCATTTATAGGTAAAGCTGTAAAAAGTGGAGCAGCAGTTGGTGGTAAAGTTTGGTGGTCTGATAAAAACGATGCTACTGAAGTTGCAGCTGGAACTATCTATATGGATTATAAGGCTTCAAATAATATTGGTGTTAGAACTATTGTTGTTCAGCCGTATGCAACGAATGAATACTATGCGACTTTAATCGCTGAAAATCAATAGGAAAGGGCAATAGATGAATAAAAATGGTTTAGGAAGTCCAGCTCAAAATATGAGTGGACTATCAATAGTGATAGGTGGAAAAAATACTTTTGGTAAAACAGGAGATATTAAAATCCCTGATTGGGAGTTTGAAGTAGTAAATGAAGAGAGTACAGGAATACCAAAGTCTCCTAAGATAACTCTTCCTGTGCATGATTTAGGAGCTGAGTATATTTCAGCTGTACAAAATGGAGAGTCTATCGTACTAAAGGGAAATATTCGTGAAGATGGCGAAGATAAACCTTATGTAGTAACTATGACTTTACAACTTCATAAAATCGGTACAGAGATAAAAGAGGGTGAGTCTGTTAAAAGAAATTTAGAGGGTCGTATTGATACTTTTGAAGAGACAGTTGATGGTAAGCAAACTATCAAATATAACAGAAGCTCTTTAGAGTTGATTGTTGGTGGCGATGGTAAAAATTTACTTGAAAAATTCGCTTCAAATGTTTTATAAAAAGGATATGTAGATGGCTGATAAAAAAGTAGATTATAAAAAGGTAGAGGTTGAGCTTTCAAGAGTTTATCCTTTTGGGATAAATAAAGAGGGTAAAAATACAGTTGTATCTATAAATGAGCTTAATGGTTTTGATGATGAAGTCATCTCTAAACAAGTTGAGAAAGATGGCAAGCTAGCTGGATATGTTCAAATATCAGTAAGTGGTGGAATTGATTATAACGAAGCTTTAATGTTGGCTAACAAAGATAGCTCAAAAATCTTAGAAGCAATACAGGGTTTTTAGTTCGGCTTGGTGGAGATAAATCCACTAAGCTAGAAGCGTACAGTTTGATAAGTGAGTTTTTTCTTCTATCAGTAAAAGAGCAAAAAGAGTTACCAATTAGCGAGTGGTTTGATTATTTCATCGTAGCAATCAAAAAACATAAGCAAAAATTGGAGTGGATGAGTTTAAGTCATCAATAATATTCCTACTAAAGTGATTTAGTAAGGTTGTCTTTTGGATGTAAAAAATCAAATATAAAGGGGCAATTATGTCAAATGCAATCGAAAGTGTAAACCAAAAAGAGTCTATTGACGCAATCTATGTGTCATTAAAAAATGATGGTCATGATGTTACAAAAGCAGATATTGACAGAGTACTTGACAAATCAAGAGACTTAGCAATCAATGCACTTGTAAGAGGTTTAGACATTAAAGTAAGAGGTCTTGGAACTTTAGCTGTTAGAACTCATGAAGCGAGAGCTTATAAGTTGCCAAATGGCAAAACAGGAACTGCTCCAGCTGGTGTTCATGTACTTTTTGTAGAGTCTGACTCATTGTTAGAAGCTATGAATACAGATGTTGCTTAATCGCTAACATTTTAAAGGGTAGGAGTTTTTAACTCTTGCTCTTTGTATTTTTTCTTAAAACTCTAACAGTAGGGCTTTAAAAAGAAATATAGAAAGGGGAATTTATGGCATCAGCTAGAGACCAAAGCTTATCAATTAATATGGTAATGAATAGTGCCATAAATGGAGCTAATTTTTTACAGGTATCGGTTAATAAACTTCATAAGTATGCTCGTACTGTTGAAAAAATAAACTTACTAAAACAAACTAAATTCCCTCTTCTTAAAAGAAATCTAAACTCTTTAGAAAATCACTTAGGGAAGATTAGAAGTCAATCAGCAAAAATATCAGCTAATCCTATTAGGTTGGATATTAAAACAAGTCGAAACTCTTTAAATGGTGCTAGAAAAGATATGACTGCTATTGAGCATGATGCCAAACAAGTGGCTTTTTGGACTAAAAAAAGTTCAGATAATTTACGAAAAGGTGCGATAGCTCAAAGAAAAACAATGCAAAAACAAGCTTCAAGGTCTGGAGTTGGTACAGGTGCAGTATTTGGAGCAGTTACAGCTGGAGCTGTGATGACTTTACCATTTAAGGCAAGTATTGATTTTGAAAGCTCAATGGCTGATGTAAAAGCATTAACTAAAAACATAACAGCAAAAGATTTTACTCTTTTATCAGAGAAAGCTAGAGAGTTGGGAGCTACGACTGAATTTTCAGCTACTCAAGCAGCTCAAGGTATGACATATTTAGCTAAGGCTGGATTTAATACTAAACAACAACTTAGTGCAATAGGTGGAGTTTTAGGATTAGCAACTGCTGGAAATGTTGATCTTGCTACAAGTTCAGATATTGCCTCTAATATATTAAGTGGTTTTAATATCAAAGCTGAAAAAATGGGAATGGTATCAGATGTATTAGCTAAAACTTTTACTACATCCAATACAGATTTACAAATGCTGGGCGAAACTATGAAATATACAGCACCAATCGCCTCAGGTCTTGGAGTTGGTTTGACTGAAGTGTCAGCACTTGCTGGTAAGCTTGGGGATGTTGGTATTCAAGGCTCAATGGCTGGAACTAGCTTGAGACAAATGTACACTAGATTATCAGCTCCACCTAAAGAAACTGAGAAAGCTTTAAATGCTCTTGGTGTATCAATTTATGATGCTAAGGGCAAATTTAAAGGTATGCCAAATATTATCGGAGAGTTAAATCAAGCTACAAAAGATTTAAGTAATGATGCTAAAAATGAAAAATTAAAACATATATTTGGTATGACTGCATTAAGTAGTGGTATCGCATTAATGAAAGTTGGTAAAAAGGGATTATTGGATTATCAACATACATTAGATAAATCTGTGGGAACTACTAAAAGTATTCAAGAGATAAAACTTGCTACTACAGCTGGACAATTTAAGCTTTTAAGCTCTGCTATGGAGGGATTAAGTATTTCTACTACTATGGGATTATTACCTACTCTTAACTATATAACAAATGCTTTAAAAGGTGGAGCTGAACGATTAGATAAATTTACTCAAAAGTTTCCTAATGCTTCTAAGTGGGTGTTTGGTTTGGGGTCTGCTCTGATTGTAGGAACTTTAGCACTTGCTGGGTTTGGTTTTGTAGCTTCAGGTTTAACTATGGGGCTTGGTGTTTTAGCTAGTCCTGTTGTAGCTATCACTCTTGGAATATCAGCACTTGCTGGAGCTGTATATTATCTTTACAATAGATTTGAGAATGTAAGAATTGTTTTAAATAATGTTTGGACTGGAATGAAACTTGGTGGTGCTTTAGCTATCGGTGTAATGAGTGCATTAGTTGATGTTGTTAAAGCTGTTGGAAATTCTATATTTGATTTTGTAAGTCCTATGCTTGGATTGAGTGATAGTTTCAAAGTTAATTCAGATACAGGAACGGCTTTTGGTATGGCATTAACGACAATCATTCCTCTTCTAGCAGTAGCAAAGCTTTTAAAATTTGGAACGGCTTTAGGTTTTATAAGTAAAGCCTTTTTGTTTATGAGTAAAGCTTTATTAATGAATCCTATTGGATTAACATTAACTGCAATAGCTGGAGCTGGTTATCTTATATATAAAAATTGGGACTATCTTAAAAAGAGTGCTGGAGCTATTTGGAGCAGTATCGTAACTACTATTAAAACTCCGTTCGTTTCATTTTTTGCATGGATAGATAAAAAGTTTAAAATGATTTTGGGAGTTGTTGATAAGGTTAAAAATATCGGTGGTGCTGTAAGTGATACTGTAAAAAATAAAGCTTCTAATTTATGGAGTGGCACTAAAAGTCTGTTTGGTTTTGGAGATGATAAAAAAGAGAAACCACAACTTGCTATACCTAAATTATTAAAATCGCCACCTGTTAATAATGCAGATTACAAAAGTACTCTAAAATCTTCTTCTTTACAAGAGATAAATATTCAAAAGTTACCTCTTGAGAGTGTATCAGATATTAATACTCAAGCTGTAAATAAGCAACAAACACAATTACAAAATAATAGTAACTCTAAAAATGTAACTCAAAATATCAATCAAAACATAAATGTAACTGCTACTGATGGCAAGGTTGATTATGAGGATTTAAAAGAAAAAATGATGCGACTAAATAGAGAGATGGCACATGATGATAATGATATAGCTATGAGAGATGTATCGTAAATTTAATACAAAGGGGATTTATAAAATGAAAAAAATATTATTAATGATAATGCTAGTTAGTGGTTTGTTTGCATGGGATACTGCAAAGGTTAAATATGTGATTGATGGCGATACTTTGATGTTACAAAAAGGTAATGCTAAACCTTTCAAAGTTAGACTTATTGCGATTGATGCTTTTGAGACAAAGTTTAATCATAGAGTTTTTAAACAGCTTGAAACTTTAAAAAATATCCATCCTAATAATCCAAACCATAAGAAAAAATACACTCATACAGTAAAAAAAGTTATTGCTCTTGGATTGAAAGCAAGTGATTATGTAGAAAATAAATATCTAAATAAAACGATTAAATATCATAGCTATGGCAAAGATAAATATGGTCGTGAGTTAGTTTGGATACAGGTTTTAACTTTCTCTTTAGTTCGGCAAGGTTGGGCTATATATTATCCAAATAACCAAATACACAAAGATAGAAAAGCACACTTGCTAAAGTTAAGTCGTGATGCAAATATAAATCATAGAGGGATATATAAAAGGTTTTAATATGAGTATTTTAAATCAACTTAATCACTTGCCAGACGACCCAGCACAATACCTAAAAGAGGTAGTTGGTAATTTAATGGGACGATTGGGAAATTATCCTTTTTTTATGGGTAAAAATGATTTTAAAAAAGTAACTCAAACACTTAATGCAGAGTTTGGAAAATATAAACCTATCAAAGGTCAAACTGTATTAAGTGATAGTGGTGGCTATGATAGAAAATTGACACTTAATGGAATATTAGTAGCTCAAAGTGTTCATGCACTTAAACCTTTAGAGTGGTATTTAATGAAGCGAGAGCCGTTGAGATATACGACTTTGTTTACTGATATGGAAGTGGTTATCACTTCAATGACTGAAAATAAAGAGCATTTTGAAACTCATGGACTTTTTAGAGTACAAAGCTACAACATAACTCTTGAGGAGGTATATGGTGGCTCAGATGAGGGAAGTATATCATCTTTATTAAAAGGTGTTTTTAAATGACTTATAGATGTGTAGATGGAGATAGAATAGATTTAGTAGTATTGGCTTATTATGGAAGCTTGGAACATTTAAACAATGTAATAGCTTCAAATAAACACTTATTTAATGAGCCTTTGGATTTACGAGCTGGTATGGTTATAAACTTGCCTGAATTTATAGAAGTAGAAGATTACACTCTAGCTGGTTCGACTATAAGAGAGCCATTATGGTAAATCATGCAGTAGCCTTAAAAATTAACAATGAGATGATTAAAATTGATAATATCTTGAGTGTAACTTTTAATGATGTTGCTGGTAGTAAATCAGATAGAGTAACTGTAAAAGTAGTTCCCACATTTAAGAGACCAAAGCCAAGTACAAAATTAGAGTTAATATTTGTAAGGTTAAATAACAACAAAGTTGTTGAAAGTCTAGAGTGTGGACTGTTCCATATTCAAACCATAACTAGAGCTAATAATCAAGACCTATCATTTACGGCAACTGGTGTAGAATTCAATGATAAACAAAAGAATAAATTATCTCATCATTATAAAGATGCAAAGTTATCTAATATCGTGGATATAGTGGCTGATAGGTTGGGGCATAAGGTAAAATTTAAAACAGTTAATCCAATGATCACCTCTCTTAATCAAACTGAAGAGACTGATATTAATTTTCTTGAGAGATTGGCAAATGATTATAATGTACTTTTTTCTATCAAAAACGACATAATATATTTTATAAATAAAAATGATGATAGCTTACCTACTTTTACAGTTGAAGCTCCACTTTGTAAATCTATATCAATAAAACACTCTTCTAAAACTTACTATAAATCTGCTCTATCTTCGTATTGGGATATTAGAGATGGAGAGTTTAAAAATGTAACTGTTGGTAAAGGTTCGCCTGTATTAAAAATCAAATATAACTCAAAAACTTATCAAGATGAAGCAGATATAAAAATAAAAGCTCAAGCAAAATTAGACCAAAGTTCAAAAGGTTTAGTCCAAGGTTCTTTTTCTACAAGTGGGATGAAGATATATGCTGGAACTCGTGCAAACTTACTAAATACTTTTAATAATGAAGATGATGGGATATATAGCTGTGAAAGTTGTACTCATACTTGGAGTCGTGGTGGTGGCTGGGTTTCAAGTGTAGAGATAGAAAATTAAAAAGGTGGTATAAATGAAAAAAAATGAGTTGGTGCTTTTTGCTCCTGATGGATTTAGAAAATTGTCAGAGGTTGATAAAAAGAAGATATGTAATGGATGTGGTGCAAAAAATGGTTTTCCAGTTCCTGACACATTTTATTTACTAGATGTGAGTATGGCTTGTCATATACATGACTATATGTATCATGTGGGATTAAATCTCAAGGATAAAAAAGAGGCTGATAGGGTCTTTAAAAATAATCTTTTTAGGATTGTCGAATTTGAAAGCTGCTGCTGGTTGTTAAAAAAGATAAGACTGCAAAGAGCTAAGAGCTATTACTACTTTGTTAAAGAGTGGGGAGCTTCAGCTTTTTGGGAAAATAAAAATAAAAAAAATGAAAAGGTGGTAGTATGAAAGATATAATTATGTTGGTGGTTTTGCTACTTGTATTTAGTGGATGTGTTGCTGAGAAAACTTATGCGACAGGTAAAGTTATATATAAGGGTGGAAAAACTGTTCACGAGATAGAAACTCGTCTAAATACAAAAAAATTAGATAATGAATAATTTTAATAAAGCTTTTAAAATCACAATAGAACACGAGGGTGGCTATGCTAATGATAAGATTGATAGAGGCGGAGAGACAAGATATGGCATAAGTAAAAAATCTTACCCACATATTGATATTAAAAATCTTTCTTTAGAAAAGGCTCGAAATATTTACTATAAAAACTATTGGAACACTAAAAGAGCTAACCTTGAGCTATTGCCTGAGTTGATAGCTATTGAAGTGTTTGATACAGCTGTCAATATGGGAAGTACTAGAGCTTATAGAATGCTTCAAAAGGCACTTAATCTTTTAAATAGAGAAGAAACTCATTTTGATGATTTAGTGGTTGACGGTTTTATTGGTAAATTAACAATTAGAGCTATCGACAAAGTTAGCGGTGGGGAGCTTTTAAAAGTCTTAAATGGTTTACAGTTTTCTAGGTATTTAAAAATTGTAAAAAATAATCCCTCTCAAAAAAAGTTTTTTGCTGGCTGGATTAAAAGGACTTAAATTTAGGTACAGGGGGCAAACTTCGACATTTCCTTACCCTGTACCAAGGTAGCATAATAGCTAAAAAGTAATTAAATTACTTTAAATAAAGGAAATAAGATAAAGACTACAACATTAAAACCATCATTGGCTGGGTAGGTGGAAAATCTAAACTAGCAAAGCAAATCGTTTCATTAATACCTAATGACCATAATTTATATATAGAAGTTTTTGGAGGTGGATTAAATGTGCTGTATGCAAAGGAACTCCCAACACATGGAAAATATAGAGAGGTTGTAAATGACTTTAATAATGACTTGATAAATCTTCATAGATGCATAAGAGATAATCCTGTGAAGCTTGAATACTATCTCAATGAGTTATTTATAAGTCGTGTAATATTTACAGATATAAAACACAAGCTAATAAATCCACGAGATCGTATAGAAAGTGCTGCTTTTTATTTTTATAGGTTACAGATGAGTTTTGGAAGTAAAGGCGATAATTTTGCTATGGCTTGTAAAAGTAGAAAGCCTAAAAATATATTTAAAGATTTTAGTAAATGGGCTGAACGATTAAAGATGGTTACTATTGAAAATATGGACTTTGGAAATTTGATAACTAATTATGACCAAGAGGAAGCATTTATCTATCTTGACCCGCCTTATGTTGGAACTGAAAGTTATTATAAAAATAATAAAACCTTTGATTTAGATGACCACAAAAGGCTACACAAGGCTTTAAAAAGTGTTAAAGGTAGGTTTTTACTAAGTTACAACGATAATCCTTTTGTGAGGGATTTATACAAAGATTTTAAAATAATAGAAAGTGCTGAGTTTGAATATACTTTAGGTAAAAATGTGCATAAACAAAAGAAAAAAGTTTGTGAGCTGTTTATAATGAATTATTAGTATGTCCCCGACATTGATGTCGGGGA
>JAERRW010000025.1 GCA_016735235.1 Sulfurospirillum sp.
TCAAAAAAATGGACTATGCCGATAAGAAATTGGAGTTTAACCATCTCTCAACTTGCAATTCACTTTGATGGTAGGCTATATAAAGCTTTAAATTTATGATACAATTTTAGGAATTACCCAATACTGACACAGATTATTGAACGCTACCTTTCAATAACCTTGTTCGTTTAAGAATTTGTAGCTTTCGCATCCTGAATTAAGTCCACGATCACATGCTTTTCCATATAACTCTTTTGCTTTTTGTTTGTTCTGCTTAACACCATCTCCAATATCATATAAAAGACCTAAGATATAACAACCCCTCACATATCCACCATCACATGCTTTTTTATATAACTCACTTTCTTTTTGTTTGTTTCCTTTATTGTGTTCTGCATAACCATCACTTAGGGATACTCCAAGCAATAGAACTAATATAAATACTATTTTTTTCATTTTTTTCCTTATTAGAGATAACAATTATAACAAAATTTTGGTAAAAAAATAAGTGAAAGTGTAGCAAAAAAGGGCAGACATGGCTTTTATGCATTAAAAAATGCAAAAATTAGTTTCTACTACTCTTAATTTATAACATGTAAAAGGGTACACTAACGACTGTCTTGAGAAATATAAATCCTCACTTTTGTATTTCTCTTATGGATTTCTAAATCGTTTTCATTGTATAGGCGACAAGGCTATATAAGTTATGGAGTTTGTGAGTGAAAAGTGTTGTGTCGCTTTAGCAGTGTTTGTAAAGTGTAAAGTCTAAGTCAAACCAAAGAACATAAAAAACATTTTCCCTTTTGCCACTAAACAACTCTAGTTTTAAAATATTCTCTCATTTCATTTTTTGAAATTTCTGCTCTCATATCTTTATTTAGCCAAGTTGGTTCTTCATGAGTCCCCCTATTATGATTTTAACTGTTTCAATAGATTTTAAAAACTTATGGTGGCCACGATTGGACTTGAACCAACGACCACCACCATGTCAAGGTGGTGCTCTACCACTGAGCTACGCGACCATAAACGAATATATAAAAACAATACTTAAAAACTACTTGCGATACGACAAAAAGAGTATTAAAATAACAGAGAAATTTATCATTACATCAGCAAAATTAAAGACTGCAAAGTTAAACCATTTGTGCCAGTAAAAGTAATCAACAACACCGCCATGAATAAACCTATCATAAAGGTTACTGCACCCTGCTCCCAATAAAGCCCCCGCAGGTATAAAGTAGTCTTTAAAAACATCTTTTTTTAAAATCAAATATAGAACAATTCCTAAAATTAATGCTAGTTGAAAATATTTTAAACTAGTATCTAAAAAAGAGAGCATAGAAAATGCTACACCTTTATTGTATGTTAGTATGAGTGAAAAGTAATCACCATACCATCTAAACCCATCTAAAAATATAGTTTTTAAATTTTGGTCAATAACAAAAATAGCTATAAATACACAAATAAAAATTATTAATGATTTAAACATTGAGTTTACTCTTAAGAAATTGTGTAACTTCTTCCATTGTTACACTTAATGTGTCTTCATCTTCTCCCTCTAAAAGAATACGAAGAAGATTTTCTGTACCAGAGTATCGTATAAGTACTCTTATGTTTTGCTTCTCTATTTTTTTTATTAGCACCATGAGACCCTCTATTTTCTCAAGAGGTATTTTTTGTTTAATATTTATATTTTGTTGTAGTTGAGGGTAGAGTTCAAAAGGGTTTAAGATTTTACTAACAGGCTCTTTTTTTGTCAATATATTTGCCAATACAGCAAGAGCAGCCACCAGTGCATCTCCTGTTTTTGCAAAATTTGAGAGAATTATATGACCACTTTGTTCTCCTCCAAAATTTAAACCCTCTTTTGCCAATGTTTCTAGTATGTATTTATCGCCAACATTGCATCTATATAGTTTTATACCATTTTTAGTTAAATAATCTTCTAAGGCTTGGTTACTCATAATAGTTGCTATTGAGCTATTTTTTTCTAATTTTCCATTCTGCTTTAAATACAGGCTTAATGCTCCAATAAGTTTATCGCCATGGACAACATCTCCATTCTCATCAACAACAACCAATCTATCTGCATCACCATCAAATGCAAAACCCAAATCAGCCCGTATGTTTCTTACATGTTCTCCTAACTCTTCTGGATGCAAAGCTCCACAATTTAAATTTATATTACTTCCATTGGGCTCATTATTTAGTAAAACTACTTCAGCCCCTAGTTCCTTAAATATAGTTGGAGCTACTTTGTATGCGGCCCCATTAGCAGTATCTAAAACAATTCTTAATCCATGAAGTGTTAAATGTTTAGGAAAAGAGTTTTTAATATGGACTATATAACGCCCAATTACATCATCTATTCGTTTAGACCGCCCTATGCCAAACTCCTCTTTTTGATGAGTGTTAATGAGTGTATCGTCATAATATATTTTTTCTATTTGCTCTTCATCTTTCTCATTTAATTTACCGCCTTTAGAGTTAAAAAATTTTACTCCATTATCGTAGTATGGGTTATGTGATGCACTTATCATAATTCCAGCATCGCACCTTAAATCTTCTGTTAAAAAAGCAATTGCTGGAGTAGGCATGGGACCAATTTGCCTTACATCATAACCAACTGCTGTCAAGCCCGAAACAATTGCATTCTCTATCATGTAACCACTTCTTCTTGTATCTTTACCTACCAATATTTTGTTGTTTATTGAGTTTTTGCGAAAATATATTCCAGCGGCCATGGCTAAACGCATAGCACTCATAGCATTTAATTTTTTACCTGCTTTCCCTCGCACACCATCAGTTCCAAATAACTTTGACATTCATCTTCCTATTTTCAATCGCTAAAATTTTAAATTTTGAGATTATATCACAATTTATTACAATATATGCCCCAGCATAAAGAAAATCAATAAGCTCTATTTAATAATTTATTTTGTATAATATATGCCTAATTTTAAATGAAAGGCTTAGCTATGGCTAACCACAAATCAGCAGCAAAACGGGCAAGACAAACAATAGTGAGAACACAAAGAAATAGATTCTATAAAACAAGAATCAAAAATCTAACTAAAGCTGTTAGAGTTGCAGTAGAAACAGGCAATAAAGAGTTAGCATTAGTTGCACTCAAAGATGTTAATAAGAGTTTTCACTCGTATGTTTCAAAAGGCATATTAAAAAAGAATACCGCATCTCGCCGTATTAGCAGGTTGGCTAAATTAGTTAATGCCGTAGCTGCATAACTTTATATAGTCTTCTTATTTTTTTAGAACTTCTACATGTTAAAAGATAAATTGCAACCATTTCTTGATAGATACAATGAGATAAGCAAACTTCTTAGTGACCCACAAATAATAACTAACATAAAAAAAATGACTAAATTATCTAAAGAACACTCTAGCATTGAGCCCATTAGAGACAAAACACTTACTTATATGAAAACCATAGAAGAGATAGATGAAAACAGAGTGCTTTTAGATGATGATGAGCTTTGCGAACTTGCAAAAGAGGAGCTAAAAGAGCTTGAACCACTAAAGAGTTTGATCGAAGAGGAGATAAAAATTCTACTTCTTCCAAAAGATCCAAACGACAGCAGAAATATATTTTTAGAGATTCGTGCAGGAACTGGTGGAGATGAAGCAGCCCTTTTTGTAGCAGATATATTTAAAACATATACAAAATATGCAGAAAACATGAGATGGAAAGTAGAGATAGTAAGCTCTAGTGAGGGCATACTAGATGGCTATAAAGAGATTATTGCCATCATTAAAGGAGAGGGTGCTTATTCAAAACTCAAATTTGAGGGTGGAGTGCATCGTGTTCAAAGAGTTCCAAAAACAGAATCACAGGGAAGAGTTCATACCTCGGCTATAACTGTTGCTGTTATGCCAGAAGTTGATGATGTTGAGGTAAATATTGATTCAAAAGATTTAAAAATAGATGTTATGAGAGCGTCAGGCAATGGTGGGCAATCGGTCAATACAACAGACAGTGCAGTAAGAATAACCCATATACCAAGTGGACTAGTTGTAACAAATCAAGATGGAAAAAGCCAACACAAGAATAAAGATACAGCAATGAAGATTTTAAAAGCTCGTCTGTTTGATATACAAGAGAGAGAGAGAAATCAAAAACTAAGCCAAGAGAGAAAAGTTCAAGTAGGGTCGGGCGATAGAAGTGGAAGAATACGAACATACAATTACCCACAAAATCGCATTAGTGATCATAGAATTAACTTAACTCTGTATAGACTAGATGCTATTATGGAAGATGGTTTACTTGATGAAATCATAGACCCACTCATAGCAAATAGACAATCAGAATCCATGAGCACAGTAGATTTTATATAAAAAAATTAAAAGAGTGATTATTTTTATTTAACTACTAGACAATAAAGCTAACTATATGGTAAAAATCTTTAAACATTTTTACCAATAATAGATTTTTTAAAATGTATATGCAAGACCTAAAGATACAACCGGGTACCACTTATAGTCTTCAATGTCTTCATCTAGAGACTCTTTTTCACTTAGAACATCGTTTTTTAGTTTTGCACACTCAGCAGGTGGCAATCCATCTTCACACTGAACATCAAGTGAAGTAATTGCAGTATTTTGATACAAAACACCCATTTCTGCGGTAAAATGTAAGCCTTTGAATTTTGTTACAGTACTATAACCAATGCCAATATAGGGAGATATCGGATCAAAACCTATTTTACCATTTAGTGAGCCTATGTCCCCAATCTCATATTCATTTCCATCTATTATAAATTTTCCACCTTTTGCTTCTCCTGTAAAATCTGCACCATTGTTGTTATACACAAAACCGCCACTTAAAGTAAATGCACTAGAAAATAGATGATAATCCAATATAGCCGATACTGTTGAGAGACGAGTGTCTAAACTGTAATCAATATCTTGCATGGTGCTATCCATGGCATAACTAAAACTATTTGCACCTATTCGTAAATCAAAGTTTTTTGTAATATTTGTGCTATAACCAATACCGACACCAAGTGTTCCAGCTTTTGTGGTTAATGCATGGTTAGAAAATGAACCATCTGTAGCTAACGATGAAGTTGTTGCCATTATTAAAACAGCCAATACTTTTTTTGTCATTTTTACCCTTTTGTTGTTTTTATTATTTTAACATAATTTTTTTTTGACCCTCTTTAATCTCCCCTACAATATAGCCATTTGAGTTGCTTAAAATATAATCAACATTTTCTGGACTAACAACCAAAATCATACCAATACCCATATTGAAAGTTCTATACATTTCACTCTCACTAACATGTTCCGACATAATATCAAATATGCGAAGAGTTTCAATTTTATTTTTATATAGTACCGCATGAACATGCTTGGGCAACACTCTTGGAAGATTTTCAATAATACCACCACCTGTTATAT
Source organism: Sulfurospirillum sp. (assembly GCA_016735235.1). Taxonomy (GTDB): domain Bacteria; phylum Campylobacterota; class Campylobacteria; order Campylobacterales; family Sulfurospirillaceae; genus Sulfurospirillum_A. The sequence goes on from JAERRW010000025.1 coordinate 5,397, forward strand.
GGGCTAATGCATTTATTTTGTTTTTTAGTTTTTTAAATATTTTAACATAGAGTTTTGTTGGAGTTAAAAGTGTATCAATAAGAGGTTTTCCATCAATTAAAGTCTCAAATGTATAGCCTAACTTATTGAAAAAAAGTTTTCTTACAAGCGAGTAACCATTTGAGTGAATCCCAGAACTTTTAAGTGCTATTAATATATCTCCAGCTTTTACATGTGAGAGTCTATCGACCTCATTTTTTTCTGCAATTCCAACAGAAAAACCAGCTAAATCAAAATCTTTATCTCTATACATGTTGGGCATTTCTGCCGTCTCTCCTCCAATTAAAGAGCATTGAGATTCCTTACATGCTTGTGCTATGCCTTTTATAATAGCAGTAGAGACCTCAATATCGAGTTTACCCGTAGCATAATAGTCTAAAAAAAATAGCGGAGTTCCAAAATTACAGATAATATCATTAACGCACATAGCAACTAAATCAATTCCTATGGTATCATACTTTTTACTCTCAATAGCTAGTTTTAATTTTGTTCCAACACCATCAGTTGCACCAAGTATTACCGGATTTTTGTATCCAGTTGGAAGCTCATACATGCCTGCAAATGAACCTATGCCACCTATGACATTTGAATCAAAAGTTGATTTTACCAAAGGTTTTATTTTCTCTATAAATAGGTTTCCAACATCAACATCAACTCCCGCATCTTTATAGCTCAATGTACTCATTTTAGCCCTTGAATGTTTTTAAGATATTTTAACAAAATTATGTTAAAATCGTATTAAAAATAGAGGTGAAAAATGTTAAACACAGACATAATAGACGCAGAGATGCTAACACATGTTGCACTTTGTACACATAGAGAACCAAAAGATATATTAATTTTAGGAGACAATGACTACATAAACCATGAAATTGCAAGACATGTCAATAATCGTGTTGATCATTGCAATAACACTTCATGCATTAAAAGCACAAAAGATAACTCATTTGATGTAATTATTGTAAACTCCAATAAATTTTATCAACCAGATTTTGTAACTCAAGCAAATAGAGTACTTCGTAACAATGGTTTAATCGTTTTAAAATCAATAGACGATATAAAAATTCCATTAACTAACTTTGGTTCTCTATTCGATATTGTTATGATGTATGGATTTCAAGAGAGAAAGGCGATTATGGCAACAAAAAAATATCATCCTACCGCTGATTTGATTTTAGATCGTGCAGATTTGATAGAAAATTTGAGTTACTATAATGCTGACATACATATAGCTTCTTTTGCACTTCCAACAAATCTAAAAAAAGAGTTATTAGGCATACAAAAAAACTAATGGCACTAAATCATGCTTATGTAATGACCGGAGGAATTGCAACTGGCAAAAGTACAGTCTGCTCACTTTTAAAGATATATGGTTTTTGTGTAATCGATGCAGATAGAGTTGCAAAAGAAGAGCTTGAAAATAGCAAAGAACCATTAAGAGAGATGTTTGGCAACAATATTTTTAATGGATTAGAGATAGATAGAAAAAAATTAGCAAATATTATCTTCTCTTCACCTACTCAAAGAGAGAAATTAAATGCTTTAATTCATCCAAAAGTAAAAGTAGAAATAAACAGACAAGCTAAACTTAAAGAGAAGTTTGAACACCCTTACATCATGGATATTCCTCTATTTTTTGAGAGTGGAGATTATGAGTGCAAGATGAGCATGGTTGTTTATACTCCTAAAAATATTCAACTAAATAGACTAATAAACCGTGAGGGGCTATCTTCAGAGGAAGCTTTAAAAAGAATTAATGCACAGATAGATATTGATAAAAAAAAGAAAATGGCAAATTGGGTTATAGATAATTCGTTGAATTTAAAACATTTACAAACTCAAGTAGAGAAGTTTGTAGACTACATAAGAGGACAATATGCAAATATCAAAATATAGTGCAAGTGGAAATGATTTTCTAATTTTTCATACACTCATAGAGAGAGACTACAGTAAATTAGCTAAAAAACTGTGTCATAGACACAAAGGAGTTGGTGCTGACGGACTTATAGTTCTTGTACCTAGCAGTGAGTGTGATTTTAAGTGGCTATTTTATAATTGTGATGGAAGTTATGCAGCCATGTGTGGTAATGGAACTCGTGCATGTGCCCACTATGCTTTTACCAATAAATTGGCTAAAAAAAAGATGACATTTTTAACTGGTGCGGGTTTAGTAAACTCTACTGTAAAGGGCAATATAGTTAAGTCCGAATTAACAGAGGTTTCAAAGTTGTTAAATAAGTTTAATGAAGAAGATAGAGAGTGGCATTTTTACAATGTAGGAGTTCCTCATCTTGTCACTAAAGTAAAAAATTTGAATGAGTACAACAAAAAATTAGCATCAAAAATGAGATACAAATATGATGCAAATGTCAATTTTGTACTTCAAACTAAAGAGTCATTACATGTAAGAACATATGAGCGTGGAGTTGAAAATGAAACTAGTGCTTGCGGAACTGGAATGGCAGCGAGCTTTTACTCTTTACATGTGGAAGGTTTAGTTGGCAATTGTGCAAAAGTATATCCGGCAAGTAAAGAGGAGTTAAATTTAAGTATCTCTAAAGGACGACTATTTTTAAAAGGGAAAGTGGTAAAAGTTTTTGAAACAAATATATAAAATTTTAACTCTACTAACATGTACTACAATTTTTCTATACTCAACTGGTTTTCCACCCTCATACTACAAGCTAAATGGTAAAACACAAAAAAAAGAGTTTATAAATATACTAAAACCACTAATCAATGAAAGCAATAAAAAAACTACTCAAGAGAGAGAGTTTATTGAAATTTTTTTTACTCAAGCAATTAATAGCTCATTTAGAGATCTAAAGTCATCTGATTTAAAAACTCTTTTAAAAATTTCAAAAAAATATAGAGTTAAAAATTTATTCGATAGAGATTTGTATCTTAAACGAATTGATGAGGTTCCTGTAAATTTAGCACTTTCACAAGGTGCTATAGAGAGTGCTTGGGGGAAAAGTAGGTTTGTACGAGAAGCTAACAATATTTTTGGACACTGGACATGGGGCAAAATAGGACTAATTCCAACAGGAAGAGAAGAGGGCAAAACTCATAGAATAAGAATATTTAATACCTTGCAAGACTCTGTTGATGCTTATGTTTTAAATCTAAATAGACACTATGCCTACAAAGAATTTAGAGAGTTTAGGCAAAAAAAAAGAGAAAACAGACAAGTCATAACAAGCCTCGAAGCGGCGGATACCATGATAAACTATTCCGAACAAAGAGAAAAGTATGTAAATATGCTCCATAATGTCATAAAAGATAATTATCTTCTGTACTAAAACATAAATGTAGTTAAGAAAAATTTTGATAAGTTCTTGATATACTATATTTTTTTAAGATAAGAAGAGTTTAGGAGGAGTACATGGAAGGGAAAATATCTTTCATAGAAATTGAAAAATTTAGGTCATTTGATAATTTAAGAGTCAGTGGTTTTAAAAGAGTAAATTTAATAGGCGGAAAAAACAATATTGGTAAAACATCACT
>JAERRW010000012.1 GCA_016735235.1 Sulfurospirillum sp.
TATAATCCAAATGCAAATAAAAACTCCCCCTATCGCTCAAAAACTTTCTACTCAAAGTAAGCCTATTTTCCATCAAAGTAAGCCATGTACTATCTTGAAACTTATCTTTATATGCAAAATCACTACCTGTATTAAAAGGTGGGTCTATGTATATCAAATCAACTTTTTCTCTGTACTTAGGAAGTATTGTATTTAAAGCTTGAAAATTATCGCTTTTTATAAGCACGCCATCGGTTACCTCATCAAGATTATCAAAAGAACTCAATATCTTATATTTCAACTCATCATTTAAGTATTTTGTATCGACTGGTAAAAATTCATTGCTTATTAGCTTATCATCTTGGATCAATTCTAACTCTTTCCACTCGTCCATCTGCTCTTTAATAGCAAAAATTTCACTGTGCAAAACAGTATCTATTTTATTGAGAGTAATTATATAATTCAAATTTCTAACAAACTTAGGCTTCAACCACATAGCCCTTAACTCATCTTCAAACCTAGATATAAACTCAATAGTTATAAATATAATCTCTTTTATGTTTTTAATCTGTTCAAATCTAGCCGAATTCCAATCGTTAAATTGAATCTCATCATCATTAAAAAGGTAGTTGTACATGTAAAGATTAAACTGCTCTTTTAAGAATTTTTCACTATCTTTGTGTATAAAAAAGTCTATCTCTCTCTGTTTTTTATAAGTATATATTGCATTAGAGAGTTCACTAGGAGTTATATTTAACTTATAATTATTTAAAAGCTCATCAAATTTCTTTAAATTTGCCTTATTTGAAGATACAAGCTCATACTCTTTATCTGATATTTGAGAGTTTAACTCAAAACTATAATCATCTCCTAAATCTACTTTTTGACCTTTATAGAGAACCAAAAGGGTAATACTTTTCTCTACTTTGTTTAAATCTTTTAGTATAAACTTTAACTCTTTTTTTTCATTAGTAGATGAGTATTGCAAATCTTCACTTACTTCAAAAATTATTTTAGCTCGTGAAATCTCTTCATTCTCATTTTTGATTTCATAATTTGCACTTGAAGGAACACTATCACTCTTTACATAATAGAGTTTGCTTGTCTTATAAAATAGTGCGGTATCGCTAGAGTTTGTATAGACTTTTTCATAAAGGTTCTTATGAAATTCTGTTTTATTAAAGTATGGACAACCTGTTTCATTTAAAAAACTATCAAAAAAAGTAAAAGCTTTTACATATAGGTCATTTTCCACATGTGCTAAAATTAAAGTATTTTTTATTTTTAACTCTAGGTTTTTTTTTATAAATTTAAAATATTGAGATTTTATAGATAAAAGATTTGCATATCCGCTTTTGCCTCTAAAATTTTCTAATTCACGACCTGCAAACATTAGTTCAAGTTGTGAGTAAAAAGCTTGTCTATTTTTTAATAATGTCTTATTTTGCATTTAGTCCTCTGTGATTAAGAATAATATTAGGCTTTTAAATAATACTTTATGTTACCATTATTAAAATAAAACTTAGGTCATACATTTTAAAAAGAGTCAAAATATGGAGAGAATTTATTATAAAACTACAGCTTGAGTAAAATCTAAATTTATGTTAAATAAAATAATTAATTTGTATAATGCAAAATGAGTAAATTAAGTTACTATCTTTTATCTTTTATCTTTTTGCTGTTCTCTATATTGACAATAGAACTTCTTTACATGTACAGTACTTTTTCGCTACATGTGAAAGAAAAAAATAATTTTATTGCTATAGTAGGTCTTCCCGATCTTGCTATATCAAATGGTGCTAATTTTATAAGACATAGAAGCTATAGCGATACTTTCTCTATTTTTAGTAATGGTCCCGAACTATTGGAGTATTTTCCTTCAACTTTTACATATAGCTATTCAAATAATTATAAAAACACTCCTTCAAGGATAGAGTTTGAAAATTAACCACTATTTAATAGGCTTTGCAATAAGTTCACTTTTTAGAAGAGATGCAAAAAGTTTTTTTATAATTTTTATATTTACTTCACTTATATTTTTACTATCAAGCATACTTTTTATCTCAAACTCGATCAAAGAGGAGCTTTTTATAACGCTAGATTCTCTTCCGCAAATAACAGTACAAAAACTCCAAGCAGGAAGACATGCAAATATAGAGATTTCAAGAGTAGACAAACTTTTAAAACTCAATGGTGTACAAAGTGCTATCCCAAGAGTATGGGGCTACTACTATTTTGAGAATGCTGGAGTTAATTTTTCTATTGTTGGAATTGATAGCTTCGATAAACAGTATAAAAAAAACTTTGAAGAGTTAGTAGAAAATATTGATTTTGATGAATTAGAAAAAAATGACTCTATGATAGTAGGAGAAGGAGTAAAAGAGATACTATCACAAAACTACTATAAAGATTTTTTTAACTTTGTAAAAGCCGATGGGGAACTCAAAAAAATAAAAATTTCCTCTGTATTTAAAAGCTCAACAGTACTTGAATCAAATGATATAATTTTAATGCCAAAAAATTTAGTTTTAGATATTTTCGGAATGAGTAAACTAAAAGTAACTGACATAGTTTTAGAAGTTGCAAACCCTCAAGAGATACCAACAATATCTCAAAAAATAAAAAACCTTTTTCCTGACACTAGAGTTATTACAAATAGCGACCTTAGAGTAAGCTATCAAAATATATTTGACTATAAAAGCGGAATGTTTTTAGCTCTTTTTGTAGTAAGTGCTTTTACATTTTTTATGATTATTTACGATAAAGCTAGCGGCCTTAGTAGTGAAGAAAAAAGAGAGATAGGAGTACTAAAAGCTCTAGGCTGGAAGATAGATGATATAATAAAAATAAAATTTTATGAAGCTTTTATAGTCTCATTTATCTCTTTTTTACTAGGCATAATAGTAGCTCTATTTTTTGTTTATATTCTACAAGCTCCACTTTTAAGAGATATTTTCATGGGTTACTCTAGGCTAAAACCTGCTTTTGAGTTACCATTTATATTAGATTTGCAAACTATATTTTTACTCTTTTTTCTAACAATTCCAATATATATTGCAGCTATTATTATTCCATCTTGGAGAGTGGCTATAATGAATGCAGACGAGGTTATGAGATGATAGAGTGCAAAAACATAACAAAAATTTTCAACCAAAATAGGCATAATGAACAAATTGCTCTAAAAAATATCAACTTAAAAATTAAAAAAAATGAATTAACAGTTTTAAGAGGTGCGAGCGGAAGTGGTAAAAGCACTCTTCTTTCACTTATAGCAGCTTTAAGCAGACCAACAAAAGGCGAAATAATAGTAGATGGTAAAAGAGTATCAAAAATGCTTGAAAACTCAACAGCCATGTTTAGAAGAGAGAACATAGGTTTTATCTTTCAAAAATACAATCTTATCTCAACACTAAACTCTTATGAAAATATTATACTGCCTACAATTCCATCAAATCCTAATGAAAAAGAGCTTACAAGACATGTAGACACTCTTTTAGAGATGTTTTCAATAACGAACAAAAAAGAGTCTCTTGTTAAAAATCTATCGGGGGGAGAGCAACAAAGAGTTGCAATTGCTAGATCTCTCATAAACAACCCTAAAATTATTATAGCCGATGAACCAACAGCAAATTTAGATAAAAAACTCTCTTTAGAATTTATAAAAACCATGCAAAAATTAAAACAACAAAATAGAACAATCATCATAGCTACACATGACCCACTCTTTTTTAATCTTAATTTTTGTGATAATATTATTGAGATGAAAGATGGACATATTTAATGTTTTTAACCCCTGAAATTATTGCAATTTATACACTCAATATTATTTTTCTATTTTTTTCTATTTTTGCATTTATTATAAGTATAAATATTGTCATGCATTGGAATGTCAATAGAACAGATGAGCGACAATATGGGCTTGAAAAAAAATCTATATTGGTTGCAACTATTATAAAATTTATATTTATCTTAAAACTTCCTCTTTTTATATTTTTTGTTTTTACTGCAAATAAAATATCTGGTGTCATAACCGGAGCCATGTGTGCCGCGGGAGTTGTAAACTCTATTAGTTTTGGTTTATGGTTATTTGTATTTAAAATACTTAATCTTTTTATATTTGGCTTTTGGATAGCTTTGCATAACATGGATACTAAAGATGAACAACTTAGCCTTACAAAACTAAAATTCTCTATCTTTATAGTGGCTTTTATGCTATTGGTTATTGAAATTATTTATGAAATATCATTTTTTAGTTCGCTTAATATTGACAAAATAGTAAGTTGTTGTGGCACTCTTTTTTCCGTAGCATCTTCTTCATCTTTCTCATTTATTTTTAATATACCAAGCAGTATAGCTATAGGTTTTTTTTATCTAATCTTTAGTCTGCTTGTGGTTTTTAGTTTTTTAAAAAATGAACCTCTTTTTTTAGTTATAAACATTATTTTTTTCATAACCGCCTTAATATCTTTAATACTATTTTTTGGAACATACATTTATGAGCTACCAACTCATCACTGTCCATACTGTTTTTTACAACAAGAGTACTATTATGTTGGCTACCTTCTCTATATTACTCTTTTTATTGGAACATTTAGTGGCATTAGTGGTTCTATTTTATCAATGTTAAACAGAAAAAACAGAAAAGATTTTTATAAAAAATCTCTACTTTTCAACTCAATTTATGTTGCTATTGTAACTGCTTACCCTATAGTCTATTATATTAAAAATGGAGTTTGGTTATAAAAAATAGAAAATTTTATAAATTACTAATCTTAGAGATTATTGCCGTAATTGGGTTATTGGGTTACTTTTTTATAGATAGTGCCGATGTCTATAAACTCTTTAAAGGAGATACAAAATTCTCTACTCAATCACCATCTTGCAATTTACATGTTAGCTCATGTGGTGTTGATATGTTAGAATTTGGTTCATTTAATTTTGATATTGAGCCAAAAAATATACCTCTCATGAAAACTCTTACTTTTAGTGTAAAAACCACAAAAGAGTTAGATACAAATGAGTTAAGCTTACATGTATATGCAACCAATATGAATATGGGATATCATCGTTTTAAACTAAAAAAAATATCTAAAAACCTCTATAGTGCTAAGGGTATTCTTCCGACTTGTACCGTTGGAGGTATGATTTGGAATGCAGAAGTTGTGTTTAAAAATAGAGGCGCACTTTTCACATTTAAAACAAGGTAATGAAAATGAAAAAGAAAAAATCTACTCTTGGAGGAAGTCGGGCTTGGGTTATTTGGTTTATAGCCAATTTAATCGTAGTTTTTGGTTTTAACTTGCAAACAGGTTATGCTTTTGTAAACAACTCAATGGGAATAGAACTAAATTTAACACTAGCTCAAATTGCTTTTGCAGGCTCTGTTTATACATGGGTATTTGCTATTAGTCAGTTTTTTAGTGGGTCTATTTTAGATGCATTTAGTGTTCGTAAAATTTTTCCTCTATCAGTGCTTTTAGTTCTTATTGGTGCTTACTTGTTTGCAAATGCATCATCACTACAATCATTAGTATTCGCACAAATATTTTTAGCACTTGGTGCGTCTTTTGGATTTGTTGGTGCTGGCTTTATTGGTGGTTTGTGGTTTGGGTTTTCAAAATTTGGAATAATGTTTGGCTTAACTCAAACTTTTGTATCATTAGGATCTTTTGTAGGTGGTGTTATATTTTCAAATCTTATTGAAAATGGGGCATCTTGGAGTGAGGTTTTAGATTACATGGTTTATTTTGGAATAGTAGTACTTATTTTAACTCTTTTATTTATTGAAGACCCTATTAATTCTAAAGATAGAGAACATAAAAAAATCAATAAAAAATTTTTCATAGATATACTCAAATCTATAGTAAAAGTTGCAAAAAAACGCTCTATTATAGTGAGTGCATGTTCTGGTGGCATAACTTTCGGTATTTTTTTAGCAATGGCAGTTTTATGGGCTCCTAAACTTATAATGGCTCATGGATTTAGTGAAATTGACGCTGGTATGCTAACCTCATGGTTATGGGTAGGGCTTGCAACTGGTGCTTTGTTTGTAAATACAATTTCAAATAAACTAAAAAGTCGTCGCTTTACTATGATGCTCTTTGGTTTTATTCAAGCTATATCATTAACAATTATAATTTACATAAACACAGAATCTACTATATTGATGGGGGCTATAATGTTCTTATTTGCAGTAAGCTCCTCTGGACACATGTTAGCTTTTACTGTAGGGGGAGAAGTTGTTAAACTTAAATTTATTGCTACTTCATCTGCGGTCATAAATGGCACAATGTACCTTTTTGGTGGTTTTGTTATATGGTTTCTTGGTGAATTTTTACATGGTAATACTCTCAATCATTTTCAAGATGCACTAATATCTATGCCTATCTTATTAGTCATAGCATCGCTTATGGTCTATCTAATGAAAGAGAGTTTTACAAAAAGCAGATAAAATTTGCTAAATATTGCCTTTATTTGCTAAAAAAAGCCCGACTTGCTGAAAAGGTTTTCCTTTTAATGTTCCACAAAGTTTTGTCTCTTTTAAGTAAATTTTTGCTAAAGATGTATTGGTAAATCGTTTATCGGTCTTTTTGCAGACTTTATTATAAATTTTCTCACCCTGTTTAGCACCTTTTGCTTGTCTTTTTTGAATCATAATAATATCTTTTTTCAAACCCTCTTTAACCTCTTTTGATACCTCTTCATAAGTCATAACTTTACCGCCAAACTCTGTAGCAAAAGTTTTAGCAGTTTCTTTAGTGCCAAATGCATATTTGCTTACCATTGACATGGTCGCTGGTTTGCTTGAGCCAACAACATAAAAAGCATCTTCACTTTTTATAAATGCTAAAGTGTTATTATCTACTACTTGAGGTTCGACTACACTCTTAGATTTTGTTAAAGCTTCTTCGTGCATGCAGTGTATTGAGCAGTATTGATTAACATGTCCATCAACTTTTGCGGCATGGTTTGTTTTGTAAAATAGTGGTAGTGTCATACCACAAACATTGCAAAATTTGCTAGATTTCTCGCTTTGGATTATTATAGCTTTTTGCGTTGAAACTGCCCTATAATCTCCTGCTACAACAAATACAATCGTACAGACTAAAAGTAATAATTTTCTCATAAAGTTCCTTTAAAATTTTACACCATTTTAGCATATCTATGTTAAAATATACAAATGAAAAAATTAATCTTAATCGCTATATCTACATTTTTTTTAAGTGCCAACGAGTGGTGTCCAGTTACAGGATTACAAATATCAAAAAACTTAGAAACCTCTTACCAAGCAAAACTTGAGGCAAATAATGCTTTAAGAACCTATGCATCTCTATATGCACTCTTGCAAGATAGACAAAACTATGGCATTCATGAAATAAAAAAATATGACACAAATAGTAAAACATATATACATGTAGATATAAAAGATGGGCTACATGTAGAGAAAAACCCACTTCAAACAATATATAAAAAACGATACTACTCTATGGGCAAAAAACTGTTTAAAAAAAGATGTTCTGATAATATAGATTTAGATAGTTTTTTTGAAATAAGTGATTTAAAAGATGAGTTAAAAAGATATTGCAAACTAGATTCATCGCTATATCTTCATGCAACAACAGTCTATCTTTGGGATGTAAAAAGAGTAGGAGGAGTTGTTTTTAATGAAAAAAAGATTCAAGTAAACAGAGATGAAAAGTGTCCAGTTTGTGGCATGTATGTCTATAAGTATCCAAGATGGGCAGGAAAAATATACTATACAGATAAACACTACTCATTTGATGGCGTTAAAGATTTAATGAAGTGGTATTTTAAACATAAAAAAGGAGTAGTTGAAATTCAAGTAACCGACTACTACTCACAACATGCAATTGATGCAAAAAAAGCTTTTTATGTGGTGGGTAGCAATATTTATGGCCCCATGGGGCATGAGCTAATACCATTTAGTGAGTTTGAAGATGCAAAAAACTTTATGATTGATCATAAAGGTAAAAAGATTTTAAAATTTAGCGATATTTTATACTCACTAAGTGTATTTAAAACATAGATAAAACTTATTTTTAAAAATTATCTACCAAATCACTATCAAACTCTTTTTGTTTAAATCTCTTATTAAGATACTTACACACCAATTTCACATCACGCTGTGCATTACCCAAACAACTAGTTGCTCCTGGACTTGGAGTCATATTAAAAATAATTCCAGTTTCTGGATTAATACTAACTTCACCTAACATAAGTTTTTTATTTTTTTTATTTAGCACTTGAGGGCGAACTCCGCCAAATCCATCTGCATATTCAATATCATCAAGCTTGAGTGAAGGTACAATTTTTCTTGCATCTTGTATGAATAGTCTCTTATTTATATAAGGAATTTCAAACATAAAATTTCTTATAGTATAATTTCTTATGTCTTTATCACGCAATAAATTCCAAAATATCTTAACTACATTGCTATCAAATCTTAATGTTTTTATAAAATCAATTATAGTTGAATTTCCATGATAGCGCTCCAATTTAGGAAGAACAAGTGCTGTCGGACCAAACCTAGTAAACTCATTTAAAAGTATGTCGGGGTCTCCATGTAGTGCTGCAAATGGAAGTTTTGGATGTTGAACCATATATACTTTTCCATTTAAAATTTTCTTTGTAGTTGTGTAGAAACTCCCGGCCATAGGGAGACAACCAAAATGAGTTCCGTGTCCCATTTTATGAGCAAGATAAAGTGAATGCGCTCCGGCATTAACCACAACAAAATCTGCGGTATAAGTTGTGTCTCCAACTTCAACTTCATGAATTTTACCAATTTGTTTTATATTGGTAACTTGTGAATTTAAAAAAATATCGGTAATAACACCCTCTTGTAAATGTGCGTTTTGAACAAGACTTTTAGCCATTTTACCAAAATCGATAGTACTCCACTCTCCACTTTTCACACCTACACCAACTACACTCTCCGCCCTCTCATTACCATTTTCATCAAAAATAAGTTTAGGTTCTATCTCTTTTAACTTATCTTTTTCAAAAACTTTTAAATATGGAAAAAGTTCCTTAAAATTCTCATATCTTTTTCTCAAATAGGCAACTTCCTCATCGCCTATACCAATCACCATTTTTTGATGAGCAAACATAAATTTATTTTGATAGTTATATTGCAAGCAATACTTTTCAACCATCTTTGCTGTTTTTTTTACAATTTTTGCTTTTTCAAGTGTGTAGTTTGTCTCAATATCGCCACAATGAATAGTTTGTGAATTACTCGTTCCTTTTGAGTTTAATGTTGCCAAACTCTCATATTTCTCAAGCAAAGCTATACTCTTAATATTAGTATATTTTGCCAATTCGTAAAAAAGTGCCGCTCCTGAAATTCCACCACCAATAACTAAAACTTCATAATGTTTACTCTTCATAAATATGCTCCTTAAAAACTATCTATTACATGTAAAAAAATTTTTTCCAGTCTCTCTACTTCATCTATACTGCATCTTTCATCAACCCCATGGATTCTATCGTTTATGACTCCGCACTCTATTGTGTCTATGCCAAATTGAGAGAGATACCTTGCATCACTTGTTCCTCCAGAAGTAGAGAGTTTTGCTCTGCTACCAACTATAGATTTTAATGAATTTTGTAAAACCTCTACTATTATACTACTTTTATCTGTTAGAAAAGGTATAGAGTTTTGAGTAAGTTTTAAAGAGTAGTCAAAATCTGTACATAGATTAGATACGTACTTTTTAATGTCCTCTTTATTAGTATTTGTAGAGTTTCTTACATTAAACATCATGCTAAGCTCATTTGGAGTTACATTAGTCATTTGCATGCCCGCTCTTATGTCTGTTATGACTAATTCGCTAGGAGCAAAATTTTCATCGCCGTTATCAAAATAATGACCTGCTATCTTGTTTAAAACTTCTGCTATTTGGTTTATAGGGTTTATGGCTTTTTTAGGGTAAGCGGCATGTCCTTGTTTTCCTTTAACATGTAGTACTCCATTAATAGAGCCACGACGACCTATCTTTATAGTATCTCCAAACTTATCTTCACTAGTTGGTTCGGCTACTATTGCATAATTAGGAAGAAAATCTATTTTTTTTAAATACTTTAGAACCTCAATTGTCCCATGTGTTGCATCGCCCTCTTCGTCGCTTGTAAGAATTGCACAAAGTGTTCCATTAAACTTTTTTGTCTGTTTCATAGCCCTAAGAAAAGCACAAACTCCGCTTTTCATATCTTGTGTTCCTCTAGCATAAATCTTGTTATCTCTTATAGTTGGCTCAAACGGATCACTGCTCCAGCCCTCCCCCGGTGGCACTACATCAATATGTCCTACAAAACTCAAATGAGGTCCATCTCCAAATTTTTTATATATAAAAAGATTTTTAGTATCTTCGATATCTACTCTTTTATGTTCATACTCTAAAAGGTAGTCAGCTATAAAACAAAAAGCTCCATCATCGTTGGGAGTAATTGATTTGTATCTTAATAGCTTAAAAAATAGTTCTTGTGTTGTCATAAAACTCCTTTATTTACAATTTAACAATAGTTGCACCAAAGCCACCCTCATGAGGATGAGCATCACTAAAAGACTCTACACTTTTATGAGTCTTTAAAAACTCTTTTACTGCATGTGAGAGTTTTCCAGTTCCAATACCATGAGAGACTTTCAACTCTTCGTATCCTTGTATTAAAGAGTCCGATATAAACTTATCTAAATTTTCTATAGCCTCATAACTTCGTTGTCCATGTAGGTCTAAAAATGCTGTTGAATTTATATTTTCCTTAGAGATATTTATTTTAGATTTTATATTTTTTTTAAATAAACTACTATTTTTCTTAAGTGCATGTAAAGGCACTCTTAGTCGCATAGTATCACTCTCAATAATAGCTTGATGTTTTTTGATACTCTTTAAAACTCCTTTAGTTTCTCTGTACTTAACGCTATCTCCTACTTGCAAAATAGCTGGTAATTCTATTTGTTCGTCAGGTTTAAATGTAACTTTTTTATATTCATGGGCTCTATTCAAATAGCGATGTGCATCTTTTGAATCATTTGTTTTTATAGCTTTTTTTGCCTCTTTTATAGCCTTTAAGTACTCTATGCTCATCTTTGATTTTACTAAATAAAACTCATCTTTGCACTTCTCTTTCTCATCATTTAACTCTATTTTCAATTTTTTAATTTTTTCAAGTTCGCTTGATAACATGTCGGACTCTTCTCTCATTTTGAGTTCTAAATCTATGTTTTTTTGTATAAGTTCATTAAGTTTTTCTTTATCTTCACCATAAACTTCTCTCACTTCATCTACTAAAGTTGCTGGTATTCCGTACCTTAAAGCCGTCTCAAAAGCATAACTTTTTCCTATAGTTCCCGGTAAAAATCTAAAAGTAGGTTTTTGGTTTTTTTCATCATAAATAGCTGCTAAAAGCTCCACTTCTTTATTTGTTGCTAAAAGCGACGCTAACCTTTTATGGTGTGTTGTAATTACAACTTTCATATTACGAGCAATAAGTTTTTCAACAATAACCTTAAATAGACTCGCCGCCTCATCTGCATCGGTTCCAAGTTCTATCTCATCAACCCCCACTAAAGTTGAGTGCTTAGAAAATAGTTTAGCAAACTGCGTCATTCGTCCTGCAAATGTTGAAATATCACTCTTTACATTTTGAGGGTCGTCCAATATTGCAAAAAGTTCCTTAAAAGAGCCTATTGTCGATTTATGGGCATCAATGGACATAGGAAGAAGATGTTTCGATAAAAATACTACACTCAATATAGACTTTAAAAGCATGGTTTTACCGCCGGCATTAACGCCTGTTATAATTAAAATCTGTTTATTGAAATTTAAACTTATCTGTTTTGGAGTAGTAAGAGCTGGATGTAAAAACTTCTCTATCTCTATTTTATTGCTTTTTTTTGGTAGCAAAAACTCCATCTCTCTATCTTTTGCAAAATTTACCCTAGCCTGATAGGAATCAAACCTATCAAATTCGCTATTAATAAATTTTAAAAAAAACATGTTCTTTTTGAAAAAACTAGAAATTAATTTACAATACTCATATATAAGCTCACTCTTTTTACTAAGTAACTCACTCTCTTTAGATTTTAGTTGTACTACACTTTTTGGTGTTACATAGAAAAAACCGCCACTACTTCTTCCGACTATGCTACCTTTTATAACCTTATCGAACCCACTACGCAATAGAAGTACTTCTCGATTGTTCATATAATGGACCTGATAATCTACCAAATAACTATTTATATTTTTTGCATGTATTATCTGTTTAAAGGTTTTATTTATCTCCTCTTTTATCATACTTAAACTTCTGTTTATAGATTCAAAATTTTCATCTATAGAGTTTTTAAACTCCGCTTTGTTGTTAAAGTAACCGCATATATCATAAATATTTTGAGGAATAACTATTTTCTCCATCCACCGTAAGAGACCTTCACTAAGAAGTGTTTTTTTAAGATATGAAAAATACTCAACTATCTGTACAAAAGAGTATATCTCTTCAATTTGCAAAACCCCGCTTTTTTGAAGTGATGCTAAAGAGAGATCTAAATTCATGAGTTTTGGAATCTGTTTTATAGCTTGATGATGAAAAAGTTCTTTTATAAGTTTAAAATGAAGATGTATATCACCTTCTAAAAAAAGAGGCTTTTTTCGTGCAAGATAACTCTCATAAGAGAAAATATACTCTTGCAAATCAAGCTGTAAAATGACTTTTTGCATTAATCTACTTTACATGTAGAGACTTTTACTATAATACCTTCCAAATCTATTTCACTCTTTTGTGGCATAAATGTTTGAGTACCACTTATGTATAAAAAAGTCTCTTTATCTATTTTATGCTCTTCACATGTAAGAGTTTTCCCTTGCCTAAAAGCATTCACAATTTCACGATCATATTCTGCACTATTATCTACACTACTCTCGTAAATATATATTCCTATGGCAAATACTGCTACTACTATAGTTGTAGCTACTTTTTCATTTTTTGAAAATGAGTTTTTTTTACTCACTACTACTAAAAGAATTAAAAGTACAAATATTAAAAAAAGTACAATTTGCATTAAGCACCCCTTAATTGATATGTAATATCACCAGCTCCAAAGCCAATGACTAAACCTGAATCGAGTTTTTTTAAATTATCTAAATCTATAAAATCATCAACTCTTTTAATATTATTTGTAAACTCTAGTTTATATTTCTTAAACTTTTTTGCAAAATCTATCTTTTGTTTAGTCTCTCCAGCATCCCAAACAGGCATTATTATAAGCTCATCAACTCCACTAAAACACTCTACAAACTCATTTAAGTTATCTATTGTGCGTGAATACTTATGAGGTTGCCAAATAGCAATAATTTTATTTAAATTTAGTAAATTTGCATAAGTCTTAGCCGATTTCATAGTAGCTTTTATTTCTGTTGGATGATGTCCATAGTCATCTATGAGAATGTAATTATCTTGTTTAGCAAGCACATCGAATCTCTTTCTTATGCCTCTATAATTTTTAATCTTCTCTCTTGCACTCTCTAAGTCTATCTCATTTATGCTAGCCAATATTGCCAAAGACGCATCAAGTGCAACATGTTCACCAATTCCACACACTTCAAAATGACCCAAATCTTTTAGTATAAAAGATATATATGGTTCACCATTTTTAATAATTGTTTTAAGCTCTGTAATATCACGACTAGGGTAAAGACGAATAGCTTCCATGTCGTTAAGAGTACTTAAAAATTTATCTTCTGCATTTATAACTCGCACAGTTGCACTATTTAAAAATGTTCTATATGCATCATAGAATTTATCATAATCATAGTTATAATACTCCATGTGTTCGGGTTCGGCATTAGTTACAATAGCAACATAAGGGTTAGAATTTAGAAAACTAGAATCGCTTTCATCGGCTTCGAAAATTATTGTTTTGCTTTGTCTATAAAACATGTTGGTATCAAACTGTTTACTCTCTGCTCCTATAATGACCGAGCCGTCTACCATACTTGCTAAAATAGCACTAGTTGTACTTTTTCCATGAGCCCCTGCCACAGAAAATACTCTCTTATCTTTTAGTATAAATTTCAAAGCATCTTTGCGAGATAATACAATTATGCCTCTTTTTCTTGCTTCAACTAATTCCACATTATCATCTTTTATTGCAGCGGAGTATATAACTAAAGTTTGGTTGTTAATACTCTCACAAGAGTGGGGAACAGATACTTTTATGCCCTCTTCTCTTAAACACTTTGTTATTTTTGTTTCACTCTTATCTGAACCGCTTACAATATAGTTCTCTTTTTTCAAATAGCTAGCCAGTGCGGAAAGTCCAATTCCACCAATACCTACAAAATGAATTTTTTTCATTTTTGCACTCCAATAAAATCACTTATTCTCATTAATACTTCCTCTGTTTTTTGATTATCTTCTACTAATGCTATGCGAACATAACCACGACCAACTCCGTTACGACCAAGAAATGTACCGGGTAATACTTTAATATTTTTACTTCTATAAAGCTCACAAGTAAACTCTAAATCATTATCTACTTCAAGCCAAACATAAAAAGTTGCTTGACTTTTTTTTATATTTAAAATTTTGCTTGCCAATTTCAAATTATGTCTATACATGTCTCTTGCTTTTTCTACATGTTTCTCATCGTCCCAAGCAACCGCTGATGCACTTTGAAGTGGTAATGGAATAGCCGTACCCGCATAAGTTCTATATTTTTTATACTCTTGCAATATTGTTTCATCTCCAGCAATAAAACCAGAACGAAGACCGGGAGCCGAACTTCTTTTTGAGATAGAGTTTACAACTAATATATTTTTATATTTTGTATTACCAACATGTAAGCTTGCCTCAAGCAGTGAAACTGGTTTTTTATCACAATAAAGTTCACTATAACACTCATCATTCAATAAAATAAAATCATATTTTAATGCCAATTTAACCCATTCGCCTAACTCTTCAATACAGAGAGTTGAGCTGGTAGGATTATTTGGAAAATTTAAAATTACCAAGTTTGTGCTTTTAAGTTTTTCAAGACTTATATTGGGTTTAAAACCGTTCTCTTTTGTCAAATCAAGATACACAACCTCTGCCCTACAAGCTATTGCGGCACCCTCATAAATTTGGTAAAAAGGGTTTGTGTATGCCATGATTGGATTTTTTATATTGAAAAGCACAAATTGAGGAAAATTAAAAAGTACCTCACGAGTACCAAAAGTAGGAACTATCTCATCATCACTTAAAACTATATCAAATCTTCTTTCAAAAAAACGCTTTTGAGCATCTTTGAGGTAACTCTCACCTGCTGTTTTAGGGTATTTATTTAGTAAGTTACTGCTATGGCTTAATCTCTCTTGTATAAACAAAGGAGTCTCTAATTGAGGCTCTCCTATAGTCAAAATAGATGGCACAAAACCTTTCAATGGTGTTATGCCATCTAACAAACTGGTAAGTTTCTCAAATGGATACGATTCAAAATTCACTCTTTTACTTCCTGTTGTATAAAAATT
>JAERRW010000065.1 GCA_016735235.1 Sulfurospirillum sp.
CTAGCTTGAGTAAGTTTTTTTGAATTTAGATAAAAATATATAAAAAATGTTATTGGTAAAAATACGAATATAAATTCGTAACTGTTAAATAACATGTTTATCTCCTTGCGAATAAAAATTGCTATTTAATATACTTTAAACTATTTAAAATAAACCTTAATTTGCAAGGGGTTCTAATGAGTTTTATATTTATATTAAAATTGTTATAATTATGTATAGGATTTAATGTGTTAAGAGATGGACATGGAAGAAAGATGATATAGTTCAAGTAATGATTTCTAAAATTTAACCTAAGGTAGATAATTATGCAAAAATTAAATAATTTATCACTAAAACAAAGAGAAGAACTCTTTAGACAACTTCGCATTTCTATCACTCATCACTCAAATGCGATGGAAGGAACAACTCTTTCTTTCGGTGAAACAAAAGAGTTACTAGAACATGGAAATACTGCTGGAGATAAACCTTTACATGAACAGCTTGTTATTTTGGGGTTTGCAAAAGCTTATGATGTAATAGTTCGTGAGGCTACTAATAAAGAAAATATTATTGATAGTAGTTTTATAAAAGATATTCATGCCATTATATTTGAAGATGCTTTAAAAGTTTCTCCACAATTTGTTTCAAAACCTATTGGAGCATATAGACTAGATGAGAGATACATTAAAGGTGTAGATATAAAACTTTCGCCTCCCAATAAAATTTCAAATGATATTGAAAATTTACTTTATAGATTTAATAGTAATAAGATGAGTTTAGAAGATATTGCAGAGTTTCATATCTTATTTGAAAGAGTACATCCATTTGCTGATGGGAATGGAAGAGTTGGAAGATTAATAATGGCTTTTCAAGCTATACAAAATAATATTGTTCCACCATTAATTGAAAATGAACATAGAAGTGAATACTTAAAAGCCATTAATGATAAAAATGAACTTTTTAAGTTTATAGATGAGAGTATTCAAAACAGCATAGACTTACTAGACTAAAAAGTACAACAAAACATAGGAACACAATAAATTACCTAGCGGAAATTTATGGTTCTATTCAACCTATAGCGCCCTCAAAATTCTAAACAACTTTTCAACTAAATTAATTTCGCCTCTTGACTACCGCTTTACCCCACATGTTTTAAATATTTAAGATAAACATTCATAGGTTTTTTATACTCATAAACTGCTTTTGGAATTAGGTTTGCTAAATTTATGTCTTGAATATTGAGGGCGTTATATAGATAGAATATCTACATTATGATAGTTTTTACCGCACTTCTAAAAAGTTGCGGTAAAATATTGTTTTTATAAATCTTTTTCGTGTTTACCTAAATACTCAGCAACACCATCAGTTGTAGCTTTCATTCCATCATCGCCTTTTTGCCAACCAGCTGCACAAACTTCGCCATGTTTGTCGGTAAACTGCATAGCATCTACCATGCGGATCATCTCATCAACATTTCTTCCAAGAGGCAAATCGTTAATAACTGCATGTCTTACAATGCCTTTTGAATCGATAAGAAATGATCCACGAAGTGCCACTGCTTTACCAAATAAAACATCATAATTTTTAGCAATTTTCTTATCAAGATCTGCAACTAATGGAAAATCTATTTTTCCAATTCCGCCTTTATTTACAGGAGTCTCTCTCCAAGCAAAGTGAGAAAATTGACTATCAACAGATACACCAATAATATTTACACCTCTTGATTTAAACTCTTTTACTCTTTTTGAAAAAGCTATAATTTCTGAAGGACAAACAAAAGTAAAATCTAATGGGTAAAAGAAAAGTACTGTACCTTTTTCGCCATAATTTTCACTTAATTTAAAATTCTCTACAATAGAGCCATTTGCTAAAACTGCTGTTGCCTTAAAATCTGGTGCTGGGTTTGTTACTAACATGTTAGTATCCTTTAATAATAATTTTTATCAACGAATAATTATAGCTAAGTAACTATAAAAGAGGGTTTAATTAGTCTTGTTAAATAACCTTAAAAATTCTTTTAAACTATCTAAATTTTCATGATCAAAATCCCAAATATCTTTTTGCATAGATGCCTCAAAATTACAATTTTTAAGCATTTGTTTTTTCTCTTCTTTTGAACAGGTATCAAATCGTATATAATTATTTATCTGAAACTTTAAAAAATCTTTATCGCTTATTTTTTTATCTTTACCTTTTAAGCACTCTCTCCAACTATTTAAACAGTCCGCAAAAGTAGCATCTTTGGTTTTAATGCTATATAGAATATCTTCTAACTCTCCTTTTCCATTAACATTTAAAATATGAGATGCAATTTCTAAGTCTTTTTTATTGTCTTTTTTAAATTCATTAATCTTATCTAGTTCTATATCAATTTTTAAATTTTTTAGTGTAGAATTTATATAACCTAATCGGCTTTCTATACCTGCACAATCAGCGTCTAAAATAATTCCTAATTTATTTATATTTTCTAGTTTCATAGTTATAAGTTTAATTTTTAAATTACCAATTCCATCTAGGCATATAAGCTCATCTGTGTTATTCAATGGCTCGTCTATCTTTATATTAATATTTAATTTCTCTATTAATTTTGCAATAAAATATTTGTCATTGATACTCTCAACTATAAGCCTATTCACCTCTAAACTGCCCATTATGATTTAGAGAATAATCAAGAACTTCATTATCTCTAGTTTTAGATACTATTTGATTTGTCTTTTTATTTTTATAAAGTTCTATATAAACCCCATCATTTTTTTTATTAGTAGCATTAAAAGCTTTAATACACTCTTTTGAGTGAGTTGTAACAAATACTTGACAATTTGCTTCTTTTGAGCATTCAAAAACAGTCTCCCATAACTTCTTATGAATTGTGTAGTGAATGCCATTTTCTATCTCATCAATTAGCAAATATCCATCGCTGCTTGCCCATATAGCACATGTTAAAGCCATATATCGATTAAC
>JAERRW010000005.1 GCA_016735235.1 Sulfurospirillum sp.
TAAAAAATATAAATACGGCACACTCGATGAGTATAGAGTATTTGCAAAAAAGAAATACATTTCTGATATTATTTTAATAGTTATTACCATGGGATTAGTGTATGCAATTTAAATTTATAAGGTTCTTTTATGCAAACAAAACAAGATTTAAATAAATCAACAATATTTAAATGCATAAATAGTCAGCTAGAAATATGGCCAAGCACTGAATATATAGACAATAATAAACAAATAAATGCCAAATTTATAGAAGATATTTTTATGTATTTACTGGAAGTTAATTAATATGAGCACTTTAACAAAAACACAATATTTTAAAAAATATAGAAAAGAATTAGGATTTACAAATCAAGGTGATGTAAAAAAGTTTTTTGCAGGTAAAGATATAACTCCTACTATTGATTACAACTATATAAAACTCCTAAATACTAGACTTATAGAAATAATTAAAAAAATAAACTCTTTAGTTTCACAAGATATTAAAATAATTAAAATAGATGAATTTTGTACTAATAATGTAGAATTGGTTTTTAATAAATTAAAAGATAATAATATTATACAAAGATTAAACAACCAAGGAAGAGGACCAGAGCAAGTATATTTTTCGTGGATGAGAGGATATATTATTTCAAATTATTTTCTTAAAGCATTGAGTAAGATATTTGAAGTTAGCCTTGAAGATATATCATTGATTGGAGATGATGATTTAGTAAATATAGAATCATTCAAAAGAACACCAACAGCAGATTTGGAAATTGCTTTAAAAGATGGTAACAAATTAAGAATTGAAGTACAATCTGGATTTGTTGGTGTAAATGATATTAAGCAACATAAAGTTTTAGAAGCAAAAAGAATTTTTGAAACAGACGGTATATCTTCTTTAGCAATCCATTTTGATCTGTTTAATGGACAAGTGGCATTTATTAAATTAGATGAAATAGAAGATGATAGTGTAAACTGGATTACAAGACAACAGATGGAAGGTCAAACTGTTTTTAATATAGAGCAAAATTATTTTACATGGAAATTAACTGAAACTCCGCCTTCATTAAATAAAATATTTGCAGATAAATGAATGACTAATAAAAAATTTAAAGTTTTAGATCTATTTGCAGGAGTTGGTGGGCTTAGTTATGGTTTTGCTCATGATGATAATTTTGAAGTTGTAGCAGGAAATGAACTTTTACCTGATATGGCTAAAGCATACTCATTGAATCACCCTACTGTAAAAATGTATAATCGAGATATAAAAGATTTTGGACTTAAAAATCTTACTGAAGATTTACAAATTAAAAAAGGTGATATTGATTTAATTATTGGTGGTCCACCTTGTCAAGCATTTTCAACTGTTGGAAAAAGATTAATTGATGACCCAAGAGGTCAATTATTTCAAGAGTATTGTAGAGTTTTAGAAGAGTTAAATCCTAAACTGTTTTTATTTGAAAATGTTAAAGGACTTTTATCTATGCAAAAAGGAGAGTTGTTAAAAACAATTTTATCTCTTTTTCAATCATTAGGATATAGAGTTAAATATAAAGTTTTAAATTCAGCAGATTATGGTGTACCACAAATTAGAGAAAGAGTAATCATAGTAGGCACAAAATTAAATCAAGATTTTGAATATCCAAATAAAACCCATTATAATTTAGATAATAATAATATTTTTAACCAAAATTTAAAACCATATTTATCGTTATCAGAAGCTATAAGTGATTTACCATTTATTAAAAGCAATGAAGAGAGTTTTAAATATAATAGCAAGTCAAATAATAATTTTCAAAAGCTAATGAGAATTCAAGCACCTAAAAAGCTAATGGATCATAATGCACCAAAAAATAATGATAAATTAGTAGAACTTATGAAATGCTTACCTGATGGTGGCACACCACAAGATGCACCTAAAGAACTAAGACCTAAATCTGGATTTAAAAATACTTATTGTAGATTATGGTGGAAAAGACCAACTCCAACAATTACAAGAAATTTGAGTACTCCATCATCTTCACGGTGTATTCATCCAAAAGCACCTCGCCCATTAACAACTAGAGAAGGTGCAAGAATACAATGTTTTCCAGATAATTATATTTTTTATGGCTCAAGAAGTTCAAAAAATTTACAGATAGGAAATGCAGTACCTACCTTTCTATCAATAGCTTTAAAAGATTCAATTAAACAGAGTTTAGAAGCTAATCACAAATTGGTTATGGCATGAATTTCTTCAAACAACCTAAATTTAATACTATCTAAAGTCTATTTCAGCTATAATTTTAGATTAAGTTTGGGTTAATAATTAATTTTAGGAAAGTTAAATGAAAAAAGATATACATCCAGAATACATTACATGTAATGTTAGTTGTGCTTGTGGAAATAGTTTTGAGACTATGTCAACTAAAACAGAAATGAAAATAGATATTTGTAGCGAGTGTCATCCATTTTTTACGGGAAGTGAAAAGATTCTCGATGCCGCAGGTAGAGTTGAGAAATTTAACAAAAGATACAATCTAAAGTAATTTAGTAATAATTTGATCTATTTTATTCCTACACCAATAGGAAATTTAGATGATATTTCACATAGAAGTCTAAAACTTCTTTGTGAATGTCATACCCTTTTTTGTGAAGATACAAGAGTTACAAAAAAACTTCTCTCACTTTTAAGTAAGAAATTTAATTTAACTTTTAGTATAGAAAATTTTATATCACTTCATTCTCATAATGAAAAACATGTTTTAGATAATATATCTATCTCTACATTTGATAAAACAGTAGCTTATCTTAGTGATGCAGGAATGCCTGGCATTAGTGATCCTGGCAGTTACTTTGTGCAATTTGCTCAAAAAAATAGACTCTCTTATGAAGTTTTACCAGGTGCTAATGCGGCTCTTTTGGCTTATGTTTCAAGCGGATTTTCAAATCCTAAGTTTACTTTTTTTGGATTTTTGCCTCATAAAGGATCAAAGAGAGATGAGGGTTTGGAATCTATAAGAGACTCTTGTATTCCAATTGTACTATACGAATCACCTCATCGTATTGAGAAGCTTTCAAATGAGTTGTCATCGCTTATGCCAAATAGAAAAGTAATTTTTATTAAAGAGGCAACAAAAAAATTTCAAAAACAATTTATATCGACTTGCATGAATATAAACGAGCAGTTAAAAGGTATAAATTTAAAAGGTGAATGGGTCGTGGTAATTGATGGTAAGTCTGCACATAAAGGTAGCTCCATAACAAAAGAAGATATAATAAAACTTAAACTTCCTCCAAAGCAAAAAGCTAAACTTTTAGCTAAAATTACAGGAGATAGCACAAAAGAGTGGTACTCTAAATTATTATACAAATAACTATTTATTTTAAGCCTTTTTAGATATAATTAATGATGATTATATATGGAAAACAGTTATTTTTACATGTGCTTAGAAACTATTCGACTAGATTAAAAATGGTCTATTTATCAAAAAAATGCGACAATAAACTTTTTTTAGCTATCGCACATGCTACAAATAACAAAATAGTGAGAGTAGACAATCAAAAAGCTCAATCACTTGCTCGTGGTGGTAATCACCAAGGATTTATTGCTGAAATTGAACCATTAAAATATAGTGAATTTTCTATAGTAAAAAATGGAAATTTTTTAGTTGTGCTTAATGAGCTTACAGATGTAGGAAATATAGGAGCAATAGTAAGAACAGCATACGCCTTTGGAGCCGATGGGCTTATTGTTAGTGGCATAAAAACACTTAATCTTGAAGCGATAATACGAACTAGTAGTGGTGCTATATTTGAGTTACCAGTAGTTTTATACCCAAATGCACTAGATATGGCTCATGAGTTAAGACAAATAGGCTTCTCTTTATATGGGGCCGACATGCATGGGGAGAGTATAACTAAAATAAAATTTGATAAAAAACTAGCTTTAGTTGTTGGAAGTGAAGGCGAAGGAATAAATAAAAATTTGAAAATAAAGTTAGACAAGATAATATCTATAAAAATGGCGAGAGTTTTTGACTCTTTAAATGTAAATGCAGCAACAGCTATAATATGTAATAGGATTGCTAATGGATAATATGAAAATACTTGAAGAAGTAGGGTTAAAGAGGGTTTGTGAAGAGACTCATATAGAAGAAAAATACTTGCAACATATGGTAAATAGAGATTTTGATAAGCTAGACTATATTAATACGCAAGGGTTTATTAAAATACTTTCACGTGAGTATAAATTAGATTTAAGTGAGTGGAGTGAAGAGTTTAAAAAATATTGGGAAGAAAATCGTAAAAATAATAATAATAATAAACATTACGTACCAATTGATGATGAAAAAAATAGTAAAAAATTATTAATTTTTACAATAATAATTATTATTTCTACTATTGCCATACTATTTTTTATTTTTAAAGATAAAATTAATTTTTCAAATTATAATAGCAGTGATAAAGTAACATATGAGCAAGCATCTGTAATTGAAGAAGCACAAAAATCGCTAGATGAGCTTAATGACTCTCTTGAAGAGATTGGTGTCAATAAAGAGTTAAATATTAGTGCTGAAAGCATAAAACAAGAGATACAAATAGATGAATTAACCGAAACAGTAAGCTCAACATTTCCACAAGAAGCTATTATAACCCCAAGCTCGCAACTATGGCTTGGTATTATATACCTTGATACTAAAGAGAGAAGATCTTTTTTAGGTGATGGCAATATTTCTATAGATATCTCACGCGAACAAATAATAACAACAGGTCATGGAAATTTTTATTTAACAATAGATAATAAAAAAAGTGTTTTTAAAAACAAAGAGCCTTTACGTTTCTTAGTGAAAGATTTAAACATAACACAGATAAGCTGGAGTAAATTTAAAGCATTAAATGAGGGAAAATATTGGTAAAATTTGTTGTAGTTTTTCTTTTTTTAACATCATCTCTTTGGTCAACTCTTTTAGAAGATAAGATAGAAAATTTCATAGGAGAGGAAGAGTATAAAACACAGAAAAATCTACTTCATGTTCTATTTAAAAATGAGAAATTATTTTTACATGATGACAATAGAGTAAATGATATAAAAGTTTTAGACCAACTAAAAGAGAGTGGTCTTTTGAAGCTTTTTTATAAAAAACCCCAAGAGTTGCATTTATCATTTCAAACAAAAAAAAATTCATTGATTTTTATGAGAGTCATTAATAGATCACTCACTTCTATGGGATATAACTATTATTTAACAAAGAGAGTATTGAAAAATTCAGATAATTTTATATGGGAAATTGTTATCTCTACAGAACATGTAGTAGACCCTTTAATATTTGCTCAAAGACTGGAGGAGAGAGGCTGTTTTATGGAGTCAGTAGAGAGAGTAGAAGAGCATAAATGGCTATATAAAATTAACTCCGACAACATTACAAAAGAAGCACAAAAAATAGAGACAAACATAGTATATGATTTAAAAAAACCGATAAAACCATACTGGATAAACGTAAATGGTATAAAAAGCATATCGTTTGTTTCTAGATTAGTAGATAGATGGCATCCGAGTATAATTTTTTATGATGATAAATTGCATATTACAAGGGATTATAAAAAAGATAGTATAACCAATAAATTAAAACTAGAAATACCAATAGATACAAAGTATATTAAGGTAACAGATTTATATACATTAGATAATATAAAACGTGGCATATCTGTTTATTTAGTAAAAAGAAATTAAAATATGTTCGATGAAATACGGTTTAATACAATAGAGAGACTACCAAATTATGTCTTTACAGAGATAAATGAAATTAAGTTAAATGCAAGAAGAGCTGGTGAAGATATTATTGATTTTTCTATGGGAAATCCAGATGGAAGAACCTCTCAACATGTAGTAGACAAATTGATAGAATCTGTAAATAAAGATAAAACCCATGGATATAGTGCAAGTAAAGGAATCTATAAACTTCGTTTGTCAATTTCTAAATGGTATAGTAAAAAGTATAAAATTGATATTGATCCAAATTATGAAGCTGTAGTAACTTTAGGGAGTAAAGAGGGTTATCTTCATTTAGTTCAAGCTATCACAAATCCAGGTGATGTTGCTATTGTTCCAGATCCCGCATACCCAATACATTCACATGCTTTTATTATTGCTGGCGGTAATGTACATAAAATTGGTTTAGAGTGGAATGAGAAGTATGAGCTAGATACAAAAGTTTTTTTTAAAAATCTTAAAAAAGCTTTTGCCGAATCTGTACCTAAACCTAAATTTGTAGTAGTAAACTTTCCGCATAACCCAACAACAGTAACTGTTGAGAAAAGTTTTTATCAAGATCTAGTCAATTATGCAAAAAAAGAGAGATTTTATATTATTAGTGATATAGCTTATGCTGATTTAACATTTGATGGTTATAAAACCCCATCTATACTAGAAATTGAAGGTGCAAAAGATGTAGCAGTTGAGAGTTATACACTCTCAAAAAGTTATAATATGGCAGGTTGGAGAGTTGGTTTTATAGTTGGCAATAAAAAGCTTATAAATGCGCTACAAAAAATAAAGTCTTGGTTTGATTATGGCATCTTTACTCCAATTCAGGTTGCTTCTATTGCGGCACTTGACGGTCCTCAAGAGTGTGTAGATGAGATTAGAGATACATACAAAAAAAGAAGAGATACATTGCTGGAATGCTTTGAAAATGCTGGTTGGAAGATAGATAAACCAAATGCAAGTATGTTTATTTGGGCAAAAATTCCAGATGTTGCTATACATTTGGGTAGTATAAATTTTGCTAAAGAGTTGCTCATTAAAGCAAAAATTGCAATAAGTCCTGGAATGGGTTTTGGTGAAGCTGGAGAAGGGTATGTTAGAATTGCTCTTATTGAGAACGAAAATAGAATTCGCCAAGCGGCTAAAAATTTAAAAAAATATTTAAAGAGTCTAAAAAAATGATAAAAGTAGGAATAATAGGTGTAGGAACAGTAGGGGCAAGTGTAGTAAAAATTTTAAAAGATAATAGTGATATTATAGAAGCAAGAAGTGGCAAAAAGATAGTTCCTGTAGTTGGAATAGTTAGAAATATTAGTCGTAATAGAGGAGTAAGTATTCCTCTTAGCACTAATGTAGATGATGTTTTAAAAAATGATGATATAGATGTAGTCATAGAGCTTATGGGTGGTGTAAATGAGCCATTAAAAGTAATTAAAAATGCTTTGGAAAATGGAAAATCGGTAGTAACTGCAAATAAAGCTCTTTTAGCTTATCATCGTTATGCATTGCAAGATATTGCAGGAGAGCGAGCATTGGGATTTGAAGCGAGTGTTGCTGGTGGAATTCCTATCATAAAGGCTTTAAGAGAAGGATTGAGTGCAAATCATATAGAGTCTATTAAGGGCATAATGAATGGAACATGTAACTTTATTTTAACAAAAATGATGAATGAGAAAGTAGAATTTAAAGATGTCTTAGAAGAAGCACAAAAACTTGGTTATGCAGAAGCTGATCCAGTATTTGATGTTGGTGGTTTTGATGCGGCACATAAACTTCTTATACTTGCAAGTATTGCTTATGGGATTCATGCTAATCCAGAAGATATACTAATTGAAGGCATTGAGCAGATCAATAGTGAAGATATATTTTTTGCAAAAGAGTTTGGATATAGCATTAAGCACCTAACAATAGCAAAAAAATGCGATAATAAAAAAATAGAATTAAGAGTTCACCCTGCACTTGTTCCTACTTCACAAATGATAGCTAAAGTAGATGGGGTTATGAATGGTATTAGTGTTATTGGTGATAGAGTTGGTGAAACTATGTATTATGGGCCGGGAGCTGGAGGAGATGCAACTGCTAGTGCCGTGATAGCAGATCTTGTTGATATTGTTAGAGTAGGACAGAGTTCTCCTATGCTTGGGTTTAAAAGAGATTTAGAGGGCGGAGGATTTACACTTTTAAATTCTGATGAGATTGAGACAAAATACTATATGCGAATAAAAGCTGCAGATGAGATAGGAGTTTTAACTAAAATAACTTCAGTACTTGGAGATTTTGGTATTTCGGTGGATAGTTTTTTGCAAAAACAAGATAAGCAAGATAAAAAAATTGCAACACTTCTTTTCTCTACACACACATGCAAAGAGTTAAATATACAAAAGGCCATGAAAGAGTTAGAAAAACTCCCTACATGTAAAGAGAAACCTGTTATGATTAGGATTGAAGATTAAAAAGCAAAGAAAATATCGTCTATTTGTAAAATGGGCAGGTGGCAAAAGAGGTGTAGTAACTCAACTGTTAGGAAAATTTCCTAAAAAATTTGAAGATTTAATAAGTAAAATGAAAGAAGCAATTATAAAACTAAATGGGCTAAAAGGCGACGAGTTGCATGAATTAGAAAAGAAATATGAAAGTACAGAAATAGAATATTTAATAAAAAATCTTGATAATTTACTTAATTTGAAAAATAAAGATGGTATTGTGGTAAGCATTAAAGGCCCTTGGGGCATAGGGAAGACTTTTTTTTGGAATCATTATATTGAGAGAAACGTAGATAATAATAAGTTTGTAAATATCTCTTTATTTGGCATCCATGCACTAGAAGATATAAAAAAGAAAATCATATTAAAAATTTACGATAGTAACAAAATAGCAAATTTTATCAAAAATAATCCTATCATAGATATGATTATCGACAAAAAATTGGGACTAGATGCTTCGGTGATAGCAGGAAGTTTCGAGAAAAAAGATTTTGATAATATAGTTATATGTTTTGATGATTTTGAAAGAATATCACCAAATTTGAGCTTATCAGAAGTGCTTGGATTTATATCTGAGTTAAAAGAGAAAAATCATTGCAAAATAGTACTCATTAGCAATAATGATATGCTTAAAAGTCAAGATCACTTAAATCATAAAAAATTTATACGAAAAGATAAAGATGATAAACTTGTAGAGAGGTTTTTTCAAACTCAAACAAATAATCAAGAGATATTTAACAAATATAGTGAAAAAATTATTGATTTAGAATTGGTTTATAATCCTCATTTAAAAGATATTATATCATTTTTAAAGCAGAATTATAATAATGAAAATTTTATAGATTGGAGTTTATTAGAAAAACTATTCAGTTTAGTAACGGATAAAAATAAAAAGTTCAATATAAGACTAATAACAAAAGTTATTTTAAAACTGACATTATTTAAAAAAATATTACTAGACAATGATATTGTTGATAGCATCAAAAATGCTATTTTAATTAGGCTCTTTAAGGGGATTGTTGATGATAAAAAAATAAAATATACATATTTTAATGTTGAGCATACCATGCCACATAATACAAAAGGTATATTTAGAGATGTTATTGAAAAGCATTATTTGAAAATTGATAATTTTGAGAGTACATTGCGCCAGTTTAATAATGCTATTAAGACAGACACTACAAATCAAGCACTCAAAGATAATATAAATAAAACTTTTGAACGGTATTTGTATGACTTGCAGTATGATGATAAAACTTTTGTAGATGATTTCTATAATTTGTTAAATAGTGATGGTATAGACATTAGTAAACTTATTGGTTTATCTAATTTTGAAGCATATATTAGTAATTATTTAATGAAATTAGACGAAATAAATAGTGAAAAATATAAAAATATGTTTTTGAATAAAGCAAAATTATATATTAAAAATAATCTAGAGCATATCTCCAGTTTAGATATGCTTGATAGAAATGGTTTCAATGAAATATTAAATGATTATGGTGAGCTAAATACTTTTTATGAAGATAAAAAGAAAGAAAATATCGAAAAAGATATAACTTCTGAAGCAGACATTATAAGTATATTAAAAAAATTTAAAAAAGATGGTAGAACTATTAGTAATGAAGGCAGATTAGCAAATATAAATATCGCTAATCATGCTAAATTTATGATAGAGAATAGAGAGTATTTTAAACTTACAATTGATTTTATGGATAGGGCGAATGGGTTCGCAGGTGATAAACCTTATAAAGCATTTTACGATTTAACTATCGAGACATATAAGAAACTTAAAGTTTCTGATGATAATAAGTATAAATTTAAAATTGAACTTTTATTGGAACATTTAAAAGTAGGTTTTGAATTAAAAGAAGATATAATTAAACATCAACATAACTGTAAAGCTACTTGATTTTGGGTGAATAAATCAAAAGATTATAACTTTTTACTTATAATGCATGAATACTTGTTTGTTTTTAGAAAATAAATACCGTATAAAAGGAAATTAATTTTGAGCTTAGCGGTAGGATTGAAGGCAGAGAAGAGAGCAGTAGAGTACTTGCAAGGCACTGGATACTCTATTTTTGAAAGAAATTTTCATTCTCGTTTTGGTGAGATTGATATAATTGCTTTGAAAGAAGATATTTTGCACTTTATTGAGGTGAAATACTCAAAAGATTATGATGCTCTTACAAGAATTACACCATCAAAATTAAAAAAAATTATTAAAACTATAGACTACTACATGTGTGTAAAAAACATAGATATTGATTATCAGTTAGATGCGCTTATTATAAACAATAAGTCAATAGAGATTATAGAAAATATCACTTATTAATAAAAATACTACTTTCTATGGAAGGTTTAAAGTTATAAAATGTATAATTACATATTAATATTATACTGTAAAAAGTTATCAAAAAACCTAAAGACAGGAGATTGAAATGGGAAAATATTTGGATTTAAAGGCATCAAATTTTGACGAGTCGATAAAAGAGGGAATATCTTTAGTAGACTTTTGGGCTCCATGGTGTGGACCTTGTCGCATGTTAGCACCAGTTATAGAGGAGTTAGCTGAAGATTTTGATGGGAAAGCTAAAATCTGTAAAGTTAATACGGATGAGGAGCAAGACATTGCAGTAAAGTATGGAATTAGATCAATTCCTACAATTTTGTTTTTTAAAGATGGTGAGTTAGTAGATCAAATGGTTGGAGCTTCTTCAAAGCAAGCTTTAGCAGATAAGATTAATTCACTTTAAATATGAATAAAGGACGAGGGCAAATATCTCTCGTTTTTGCCTCTTTTTTTGGTGCAGCTTTGATTGCTGCTGCATTTGCATATTCAAATTATCGTTTTTCAGAGTATAAATTTATAGATTTTTCAAAATGGATATTTTATACAAAAAAAGATATTTTTATACCCGAGCATGATACATATACAGTAGTTATTTATAGTTCAAACATGCAAGATTTTGATACTATTTTAGACAAAGTATCTAAAAATAACCCACTGCTTGTTATCGATATTTTTCAACAAAAAAGAGGCAAAGAGGGTGATGTTCTATTTATTTGGTCTGGAATGAATACACTTCTTCAAGTAATTCAAAGATTTAATATATATGAACTTCCTAGTGCTTTTAAAATTAAAAAAAATAAAAATAAAAATTTTAAACAAGATAGTTTAGTTGAGATTATAGATTAATTTTAATTAAACTATAAAAAACAGGAGAACACAATGCTGGACTTAGCAATTATTGGTGGAGGTCCTGCTGGACTTACAGCAGGACTTTATGCAACTCGTGGAGGATTAAAAAATGTTGTTATGTTTGAAAAAGGACTCCTAGGAGGTCAAATAACAGGAAGTAGTGAGATAGAGAATTATCCCGGTATTGCACATGCGGTTACTGGCATGGAGCTTATGGAGCCATGGCCTAAACAGTGTATGAAATTTGGCATGAAACATCGCATGGACGAAGTAAGTCTTGTTAGTAAAGATGGCAATATTTTTAAAGTAGCACTTCTTGGTGGAGAAGTGGTAGATGCTAAAAGTGTTTTTATTGCAACGGGAAGTACCCCAAGACGAGCAGGCATTAAGGGTGAAGATAAATTTTTTGGAAAAGGTGTTAGTACATGTGCTACTTGTGATGGTTTTTTTTATAAAGATAAAAATGTTGCAGTTTTAGGTGGTGGGAATACAGCACTTGAGGAAGCACTTCATCTTGCAAATATATGCTCAAAAGTCTACTTAATTCACAGACGAGACTCTTTTAGAGCATCACCTATTACAGTAAAAAAAGTAAGAAATAGAGAGAATATAGAGTTAATCTTAAATACTAATGTAAAAGAGATTATTGGCGACATGATGGGAGTTACTGATGTAATTATTGTCGATAAACAAAACATAGAAAAAACTTTAAATGTGCCAGGAATTTTTGTTTTTGTTGGCATGAATGTAAATAACAAGATTTTAAAACAAAAAGACGGAACGAACCTTTGTAATTTAGATAAAAATGGAAATATTATAGTAGATTTGAATATGAAGACCTCACTTAAAGGACTATTTGCAGGTGGAGATATTCGTATTGATGCACCCAAGCAAGTAGTTTGTGCGGCAGGTGATGGTGCTATTGTGGGAATTCAAGCTTTGGAATATGTTAATAATTAAGGAATATTTATGACAAATGTTGGAATTTATGGTTCAACTGGTAGAGTTGGAAAACTTTTAATAGATCATTTAAAAAAAGAGAAAGAATTACGACCATACATGTTACATGCTATAGAAAAATTTGATTTTACACTTTCTAAAGATATTGAAGTTACAAATGATACAAAAACTCTTTTGAAAAATAGTGATGTTGTTATAGATTTTACTATTGCATCTGGAACTCAAACTCTTTTAGAAACGGCATTAACTAATCCGACACCTTTAGTCATAGGAACAACAGGACTAAATGAGCATCAATTAAATCTTTTAAAAGAGGCAAGCAGTAAAATGCCAATTTTATACTCTACTAACATGTCGTTTGGTGTAGCAGTTATGAATCATCTTGTAGAATTAGCTTCAAAAAGTCTTAATGATTTTGATATTGAAATAGTTGAACAACACCATAGATACAAAAAAGATGCTCCTAGTGGAACGGCTATTACCTTTGGAGAGTATGCTGCTAGTGGTCGTGGATTGGAACTTAACAGTGTAAGAGTTAGTGGAAGAAATGGGCTTATTGGCGAAAGAGATAAAGATGAAATTGCTATTATGTCTTTAAGGGGCGGTGATGTGGTCGGTCGTCATACTGTTGGTTTTTATAATGATGGTGAATTTATAGAGTTAAATCATACCGCAACAAGTAGAGATACTTTTGCAAAAGGTGCTTTACGAGCAACAAAATGGATAATTAATCAAGAAAATGGTCT
This sequence comes from Sulfurospirillum sp., assembly GCA_016735235.1. GTDB lineage: Bacteria > Campylobacterota > Campylobacteria > Campylobacterales > Sulfurospirillaceae > Sulfurospirillum_A. The sequence goes on from JAERRW010000005.1 coordinate 13,123, forward strand.
ATTCCATATTAGTGATTGTTTAATTTCATCTAAAATATAGATAAGGCTAGTAAAATATGTGTGCAATAGTTGGAGTTTTTGGAAATAGTGAGGCATCAAAAATAGCATATTATGCTCTCTTTGCGATGCAACATCGTGGACAAGAAGCGACAGGAATAAGCTCAAGCAATGGTGAGAAAATAACTACTGTTAAAAAAAGAGGTTTAGTAACTGATGTGTTTGATAAAAAAGCACTCACTAAATTAAAAGGCAACATGGCAGTAGGTCATAATAGATACTCAACAGCAGGGAAAGAGTCAATTTGGGATACACAACCAGTATATGCATCTTATCAATTAGGAAAGATATCTATTGTTCACAATGGAAACTTAGTAAATAAAAATGAAGTAAGGGCCTCTCTAATAGAGCAAGGTGCAATTTTTCAATCTTCAATGGATACTGAAAATATTATTCATCTTATAGCAAAAAGTCAAAAAAAAGATTTGAAAAATAGAATTATTGAAGCACTAGATAAAATAAAAGGAGTCTACTGCCTTTGCATACAGAGTAAAACAAAAATGTTTGCCATAAGAGATAGATACGGAATTCGCCCTTTTAGTTTAGGTCGCCTAAAAAGTGGTGGATACATAGTCTCAAGTGAAACTTGTGCTTTTGATTTAGTTGAAGCTGAATTTATTCGAGATATTAAACCCGGTGAAATGATTATATTTAAGCAGGGTTGCCATGAGTACGAATCTATCCAAATTTTTGAACCAGATCCGCATATTTGTGCATTTGAATATATCTACCTTGCAAGACCTGACAGTAATATAGAGGGTAAAAATGTCTACTTAGCTAGAAAAGAGATGGGGAGAGCATTGGCACGAGAAAAAAAAGTAGATGCAGATTTAGTTATACCTGTTCCTGATAGTGGAGTTAGTGCGGCTTTAGGATATGCACAAGAGAGTGGTATTCCTTTTGATATGGGTATTGTAAGAAATCACTACATAGGAAGAACTTTCATAGAGCCGACTCAAGAGAAACGAGATATAAAAGTAAAATTAAAACTTTCACCTATAAATTCATTATTAAAAAATAAAAAAATAGTAGTTATAGATGATAGTATAGTAAGAGGAACAACTGCAAAAAGAATTATAAAAATTTTAAAAGAAGCAGGGGCTAGTGAAGTACATATGCGTATAGCATCTCCTGCTATAAAGCACCCTTGTAGGTATGGAATAGACACCCCAAGCTACAAAGAGCTTATAAGTGCAAACTATAGTACAGAAGAGATTAAAGAGCAAATAAAAGCAGATTCTTTAGATTTTTTAAGCATAGATGCCCTAAAAACAAGTCTTGGTAATGATACAAACTACTCATTAGCTAGTTTTGATGGAAACTATTTTATAAAATAATGACATGCAAGATATTTTAACAGCAGGAAGATATTTTAGAAAAAAATATAGTGTAAATGTATATAAAACTCCTATCTCTATATCGGGGTTTACATGTCCAAATATAGATGGAAGTAAAGCTCATGGTGGTTGTATATTTTGTGAAAACGACTCTTTTAGTCCACATGTAGGAGTACAAAAACTAAAGGGTCTATTTTTAAATATAAACTCTACTAAGAATCCTTTTTTGTCTTCTCAAATAACTCAATTAGAGTTCCAATTTAATCAAAGCAAATTAAAGCTTTCCAAAAAGTTTAATGCAAAAAAATTTTTAGTCTATTTTCAATCATTTACAAACACTTATGCTCCATATGATACACTTACAACTCTATATGACAAAGCATTTAAACTTGATAATGTAATTGGTATAAGCATAGGCACAAGAGCAGATTGTGTAGAAAATAGACTTTTGGAGTATCTAAGCGAGAAATCTAAAAAGAAAGAGGTTTGGATAGAGTATGGCATTCAATCGACTAACAATAAGACACTAGAAAATATCAATAGAGCAGAAAAAGTAGAAGATGTAATAGAGCAAATAAAAAAGACAAAAACTTATGGTATAAAAGTCTGTATTCATCTTATTTTTGGCTTGCCCGAAGAGACTCAAGAGATGATGTTAAATAGTGTACAAGCTGCCATAGATTTAAATGTTGAATCTTTAAAAATACACCCTTTGTATGTTGTGAAAAAAACCGCTCTTGCCAATGAATTTAAAAAAGGAAAATTTACTCCTATAAGCGAAGAGTTATATATAGATACTTTAGTAAAAACTGTAAAAATGATTCCTAGCAGTATGATAATTCAACGCATTAGTGCTGGTGTAAGTGATGATAGTTTAATTTCTCCACAGTGGTGTAATAATAAACATAAACAGATGTATAATATAAAAAAGGTATTAGAAAAAGAGGGGTATAGATACTAGCAGGGGGTGAGGGAAAATTTTCAATTTCTGCTTTAGTAACATGCTAATTTAATGGAGATATCGATCTCTTTTGAGTATACATAGTTATCAAAAACTACTCTAAACTCTTTAGTTTCATTTACTACTATAAGATCTTTAATGAACATAGATTTTGTCTTAAATGGTTTTAATTTGTTAAAAATATTTTTTATTTCACTGCTACTATTTTTTAATACATTAACATTAACATTACATATTGTAAAATTGTTTTTAGATATATTTTTAACACTTCCTGTAACTATAAGAGAGTTTGAAAATATTAGTTTTTCAACTTCTAATGTTTTAGTTATTAAAGGTCGAATAGATTTATCAAGATACTTTTTTAAGGCAAATGGTCCCATAAAAAATAGTAAAAGAGAGAGTAGAAGAAAAATCATAGAAAACAGAGTACTTCTTTTTGCCAATAAAATAGATACTAAAATAGTCACAAAAAATAGAATCAGTAGCCATGCATAAGCCACATAATCGTAAACAGTAAAATTGATTATGTAGTTTAAAATAGAAGCTTTTAATGTATATACTTCTGTCATGTACACTATCTCCTATTTTGTCTTGAATCTTTCTCTTCTACTCCACTATATCCAAATCTTTTTAACAGTTCTTGCTTTACTAAATCTGGATTTATATTTTTATGAGCAAGTGCAACAAGAGTATGAAAAACCAAATCTGCTGCTTCATATATTATCTCTTTTTCATTTCCATCTTTAATTGCAAAACAAAACTCTCCAGCTTCTTCAACTACTTTTTTAAGTATACTATTATCGCCTTTTGCAAAAAGTGAAGCTGTGTAAGATGTTTTTGCATGAGAGTGTTTTCTCTCTTGAATTGTATGATAGAGTCTATCAATAACACTATATGAGTCTATAGTAGAAATAGGTTTACTTGGTTTTTCATTAGCATCTATTTTATTAAAAAAACAAGATTCACGCCCGGTATGACATGCACATGCACCTACTTGAACTACTTTTAATAGAACTGTATCTAAATCACAATCAAGATATATCTCTTTTACATGTTGAAAATTTTTACTTACTTCACCTTTTTTCCATATTTTCTTTCTACTTCTTGAGTAAAAATGGGCAAAATTTGTTTTGTATGTTAATTGCAAGGCTTCCTCATTCATATAAGCAAGCATTAAAACTCTATTTGAGTTTGATTCCTGCACTACTGCGGGAATCAAACTATTTTTTGTCCAATCAATATCAAAAAGCAAATTATCCATTATTTAGTAACAGCTACTGTCTCTTGAGTCCTTTGAGTATTTTTAGTATCAACCCAGATATTTGGAACCGCGCCACCAGGTGTTAAAAATATTTTAGCATCTTTATTTACACTAAGAGCTTCATTAAATTTACCTTGTATCTCTATCTGTTTGAGTTCTAAAAGTTTTTTAGTTATACTTTTACTTATCTCTCTATTTGAATAAGCGCTAGCATCAGCTTCTATTTTTACCGCTTTTGCTTGACCTGTAGCTTCTATCTCTCTTGCTTGTGCAGCACCTTTAGCGACAGCGGCTACTTTAAGTGCTTCTTGCTTAGCTCTTTCAACTTCATATTTTGTTCTTTCTGCTTCTTGTTTAGCTACTTGAACTTTCTCTATCTGGTCTTTGATTTTTACTGGTAGTATAATCTCTCTCATTTGAACAGTTAGAAGTTCTACAGGCTGACCCGGTTGTGCTTCTATGTCGGATCTAATGCCTTCTTCTATTTTAGCTGCTATTTCGTTTCTCATTTGTGGAAGTTTTTCTGCTGTATATTTACCTACAACACTTCTTACAACATCTCTTACAACAGGGCTGATTATTTTATCTTCCCATGCTAAGCCCCAAGTAGCTATTGTTTGAGGTGCTGAAGTGGATTCTAATTTGTATTGTACAGTTAAATCAAGTGAAACAGGAAGACCACGGTTATCTAAAACAGAAATTGCATTATTTGATTGAATACCTGACCCTCTTTTATTGAAAGATGATACATCTTCACTTGATGTAAAATTCATAATTCTAACTTTTGTATCTACTACAAATACTTTTTGCACAAAAGGCATAAAAAAGTGAAAACCAGGTGCCATAGGAATTGGCTCGAATTTACCAGTAGTAGCCTTTATGCCAACTTCACCAGAATTGATAACAGTAAAAGGCTTTGCAATGATTAAAAAGATAATTATACCAATTATTGCATAAATTACTCCAGCTTTTTTACCTAAGTTTTTTAAAAACTCTGGAGGTTCAATATTTAAATTTACAGGACGCTTATTTCCACCATCTCCGCCACCACTGCCACCATTTTTCTTTTTGAAGTAATCATTCAAGTCTGCAGGCATAATTTTCCTTATTATTTTTATTTTATCTATTATACTAAATAAAGGTTAATAAATGTTTATATTGTTTGTTTTTTCCATAAACTACATCAAAATAGGCAGTTTGTAACTTAGTTGTTATTTCGCCTCTTTTACCATTTCCAATAACTCTATTATCTATATCTTTGATTGGAGTAACTTCTGCTGCTGTTCCTGTAAAAAATGCTTCGTCAGCTATATATGTCTCATCTCTTGTTACTCTTCTTCTCTCAACTGGAATATTCATATCACTTGCAAGACTAAGAACCATGCCTTGTGTTATACTCTCTAATGAGTTGTCATTTGGAGGAGATATTAACACACCGTCTCTTACAATAAAAAAGCACTCTCCGCTACCTTCGGCAATAAACCCCTCATTATCAAGCAAAAGAGCCTCTTCGTATCCAGCTTCAACAGCCTCGTACTTTGCCATTTGTGAATTCAAGTAGTTAGCTACTGTTTTTGATTTTCCCATGGTAGAACCCACAGAGTTTCTCGAAAATGATGAGATTTTAACTCTAATGCCATTTTGTAAGCCTTCATCACCAAGATAAGCTCCCCACTCCCATGCAGCAATAGCAGTATGAACGGGAGCTTTTACATGATGAAGTCCCATTACACCAGAACCTAAATAAATAAGAGGCCTTAAATATACATTTGTTTTAAACTCATTATTTTTTAAAAGATCTATTTGTGCTTTTTCTAACTCTTTTTGTGTAAAATTTGCCTTAATCATAGTAATTTTTGCTGAATTTAGAAGTCTTTTTGTATGCTCTTTTAATTTAAATATTGCCAAACCATCACTAGTCATATAAGCCCTTGTGCCTTCGAATACACCATTACCATAATGAAGTGTATGAGACAAAATATGAACTTGTGCTGTATCCCAAGTTTTAAGCTCACCATCCATCCATATATATTTAGCTTTTTTCATTTTACTGCCTTTTATTATAAATATTTATAATAATAGTATCGAAACTTTGTTTAAATCTATTTCAATAATACTCTATTTAATTGTTATATTTTTAACCTCGGCTATAGGTAACTTTATGGTTTTTTCTAACTCTTTTCTATAAATATAGATATTGTTCCTTCCTGTATATAATATTGCTCCATTAAAAGCTGTTGAGCCAAATAGAAATTGCTGATTTTTTTTTAGAAAAATTGACTCACCTAATTTTTTACCAACTGGTTCATAAAGTGCACCCATAAAGAGTAAGATTACTAAAATATAAATTTTCATAAAAAATTTTGCTGCAAAACTATAGATTAATATATACCCAACTACAAAAGACAAAGGAGCTAAAAGGTAAAAATTTTGGTTATCATAAAAAAGCACATTGAAGTAAATATCAATTTTATAAAAATTAAAATAGTTAAGTTTTAAACCTATAAAATATAAAAAATCCAAAATACTAATAAATAAAGCACCTATAAAAAAAGATCCCGCAATTCTATTTATCATCTTAATCTCCTTGCTTTTTTGCTATTTATCATTATTATACTAGAAGGAGTGCTTTCAAAAAAACCTCTACTATTTTCTACTATTATATCAGCTTTTTGTTTTGCACAATTTTCTTCAAATTTTTTTAAAGTAAGGTTTGCAGATGAGGAGTATGCCCATTTTAATTTTTTAATAAATTTTAAGTGTATTGAGTCATTAATAACACGAAAAGCTTTGCCTTTAGGGTATATGAAAGTAGTTTTTTTTGACCGTCTTACTATGTTTTTAAACCTCTTTGGAACTCTTGTAAACTTTTTTAACATAGTAAAAGAGTCTACACATGTAATAAAAGGTTGATTTTTATTTCTCTGTTTTGAGGTAGATAATTTCTCTCTATTTTGAGATAAAAAACCAACAGTTGTCTCTGTTTGAACAAGATACACTAACTGTGGATTCATAAATTTACTCTAAATAATCTTGTAGTGCTTTAGGCTCTAATGCACCTCCATCTTTAACATGTTCTATAGATTTAGTTGCCGCACGAGCTGCTGCAATAGTTGTTAAATAAGGAATGTTAAATCTAAGAACAGATTGACGGATTTTTTTTGCATCATCTTTGCTAGACTTTGCATTACTTGTATTTATTACTAAATCAACATTGCCATTTTTCAATTTATCTTCTATGTTTGGTCTGCCTTCACTTATCTTATAGACAAATTCTGATTCTATATTTGCCTCTACTAAAGCATTGTGAGTTCCGCTTGTTGCTAAGACTTTAAAGCCTAGTTTAGTAAACTCATGCCCTATATCTTTAGCAAATGTTTTATCTTCATCACTCAAAGACAAAAAAACAGTTCCACTTTTTGGTATCATGTTATTTGATGCTATTTGTGATTTAGCAAAAGATGTAGCAAATGAGTCGCTTATGCCCATGACTTCACCGGTGCTTTTCATTTCTGGACCCAATATCAAATCTGCACCAGCTAATTTATTAAATGGAAAAACTGCTTCTTTTATAGATACATGTCCTTTTAATTTTGGTTTTAAAATACCATCAACTTCTTCTACAATACTATATTTGTCATAAAATTTTAGTGCTTCTCTCAAATTGCCTTGATACATAACACGAGTTGCTACTTTTGCTAAAGGAACTCCAGTTGCTTTACTAACAAATGGCACAGTTCTGCTAGCTCTTGGATTCACTTCAATCATGTAGATAGAATCTTTATAAATAGCATATTGAATATTCATAAGCCCTACTACACCAAGATTTAATGCAATTTTTTTTGTTTGGTTTTCTATATCTTTTATCAATCTATTATTTAAACTAATAGTTGGAAGGGAGCAAGCACTATCGCCACTATGAATTCCAGCTTCTTCAATATGTTGCATAACTCCACCAATATAAACATCTTTTCCATCACATACTGCATCAACATCTAACTCTATCGCACGATCTAAAAACTGGTCTAGTAAAACTGGTGAGTTATTTGAAATATTAACCGCCTCTTGCATGTACTCTTTTAACTCATCTTCATTATATACCGTTCTCATTCCACGACCGCCAAGAACATAAGATGGGCGAACAAGAATAGGATAGCCTATTGTTTTTGAGTGTTTTATAGCCTCTTCTTTACTTGAAGCTGTTGCATTAATTGGTTGGTTTATGTCATTATTTTTTAAAAAATTTGAAAATTTTTCTCTATCTTCTGCTTCATCAATTACTCTTGCCGTTGTGCCTATAATTTTGCCACCTATTACGGTTAATCTTTTTGCTAGCTTAAGAGGAGTTTGCCCACCAAAGTGGACTATAATTCCATCTGGATTTTCTCTCTCGACTACACTTCTCACATGTTCAAAATCAATAGGCTCAAAATAGAGTATATCGCTTGTATCGTAGTCGGTAGAGACTGTTTCTGGATTACAGTTATACATAATTGTTGTTACTCCTAAATCTCGAAGAGCATATGCCGCATGAACACAACAGTAATCAAACTCAATTCCTTGACCAATTCTGTTTGGTCCACCGCCTATAATCATAACTTTTTTATTATTAGATTTTTTTTCAACATGTTCTGGTAGTTTTGTTATATTTGTTGTTGAATAGAGATACGGAGTTAATGCTTTAAATTCACCCGCACAAGTATCTACTTCGTTATATTGTAACTTAATTCCAAGTTTTACACGAGCTGCATAAATGTCATTTTGGGTTAACTCTAGATTATCGTACTTATTAATAAGCCATGCTATTTTTTTATCTGAAAAACCATAAGTTTTTGCAACTCTTAAAAGCTTTTCATCATTAAGAGCAAACATGTCTAATTTTTTCTCAAGTTCCAATATATCTTTAAACTCATTTAAGAACCACTTGTCTATCTTGCAAAGCTCATAAAGTTTATCAATACTCATGCCACGACCCAAAGCTTCCATAACACAAAGTACTCTTATCTCATTTGGTCGTCTTATCTCCGATTTAAGTTTTTCATCACTATAAGTTATCTCATCAAAACCACTAAGTCCAGTCTCTAGCGAACACAGAGCTTTTTGAAAGGACTCTTTAAAAGTTTGTCCTATTGCCATTACTTCTCCAACACTCTTCATACTTGTTGTTAAAGTTGAATTTGCCATAGGAAATTTTTCAAATGTAAAGCGAGGAATCTTTGTTACTATATAATCGATGACAGGCTCAAATGATGCAGAAGTTCCTGTTATATCATTTGTAATTTCATCAAGTGTAAAACCAACCGCTAGAAGTGTTGCAACTTTAGCTATAGGATAGCCTGTTGCTTTACTTGCTAATGCAGAAGAGCGACTAACTCTTGGATTCATCTCAATAACCGTCATTCGTCCTGTTTTTGGGCAGACTGAAAATTGAACATTACTTCCACCAGTATCAACACCTATCTCACGCAAAATTGCAAAAGAGGCATTTCTCATTTTTTGATACTCTTTATCACTCAAAGTAAGAGCTGGAGCTATAGTTATACTATCGCCTGTATGAACTCCCATAGGATCAAAATTTTCTATAGAACATACAATGATACAGTTATCTGCACTATCACGAATAACTTCCATCTCATACTCTTTCCAGCCTAAAAGAGACTCTTCTATAAGTATCTCTGTAATTGGACTAATTTCTAGTCCAGTTTCAACTAACTCTTTATACTCATCTATGTTATAAGCTACCCCGCTACCACCACCTGCAAGAGTGTAAGAAGCACGAATTATAAGTGGAAAACCTATGGTTTGTGCTGCTTTTAATGCATCATCCATGTTGTAAGCATATCTACTTATAGGTAGATCCATGCCTATTTTTATCATCGCTTCTTTAAAAGCTCGTCTATCTTCACCTTTTTTGATAGCTTCTGGTTTTGCTCCAAGGAATTTAATACCATCAAGCATATTTTTTTCATACATGCTCATAGCAATATTTAATGCAGTTTGTCCGCCCATAGTAGGAAGTATCGCATCAACACTCTCTTTTTTAATAATTTTTGAAATAATCTTTTCATTAATAGGTTCTATATAGGTTCTGTCCGCAAATTCCGGGTCTGTCATAATAGTAGCTGGATTTGAGTTTATTAAAATAACTCTATATCCTAACTCTTTAAGAGTTTTTATACTTTGTGTTCCAGAGTAGTCAAACTCACATGCTTGCCCTATTATAATAGGACCTGACCCTATCAATAAGATTGTTTTTATGTCATCTCTTTTTGGCATTATAATTTTTCCTTGAAAATATATAAAAGATTAATTTTTTTCTATGATGTGATAATATGAAGGGATATTAATTTTACTGTAAGGCTCAATAATCGCAGTTTTTGACAACTCTTCTTTTATCACTTTTGTAACAACTCCAACTCCAACTCCTCTAAAAAATATATCGTCTAATCCACTAGTTACAACTTTATCACCCTTTTTTGGATTCAGCCATGATGGTATATATTTTACATGTACCTCATTTTTTTTACCCATAGCAATTCCTGGAATCTTATTGCTACCAATAAAAACAGAAAATATTGATTTTGGATCACCTAAGAGTAGAGCCATTGGATTTCCATTTTTCTCTATTACAATTCCAGCACAATTTCCTTTATTTAAAAGACCATATATACGCGAAGAGTTAAAATCTTTATAATTTATCCATACTTTGTAGTAGTCATTTAAATTTACATATGCAATTGAACTAACCAGTTTTACTTTTGGCTCATACTTCTCTATATCTTCAGCTTTTAATATATCATTTAATTTTGATGCAAATGCGCTTAATGTTTTTATTGAACTATCTAAATTTTCATTAATAGCTTCAAGTTCTCTTATTTTTTCAATTTGATCAAAATGTTCGCTAATACTCTCTTTAGTAGTTTCTTTTAATTCTAAATATGCTACGAGGGTACTATTGGTATATTTTAAAAAAAATCCTCTTACATTAGACCCATATTTTAAAGACACAATAACAAAAAGCAGTATAAAAAATATAAACTTTATTTTATTCATTTGATAATTGTTGTAATAATCCTATCTCTTCGAGTGCTTTTCCAGTCCCTTTAGCAACTGCTGAAAGGGGATCATCAGCAACAAATATTGGTAGTTTAACAATATCAGAAAGATACTTATCAATTCCACGAATTAAAGCTCCGCCGCCAGTAAGAACTACTCCATTTTCAACAATATCGCCAGCAAGATCTGGGGGCATAACCTCAAGAACATCTTTAAGTGCATCTGCTATTTCACGAAGTGGCTCTTTCATAGCATCTCTAACATCTTCATTTGTAAGTTCTATTCTACTTAATAACCCACTTACTTGATCACGACCTTTTACCATCATACTTAATGGCTCATCTACAGAGACTGCAGTTCCTATCTCTACTTTAATATCTTCACCGGTTCTTTCACCAATAAGTAGATTGTATTTTCTCTTAACATATTCGACTATTGCCAAATCAATTTTATCGCCAGCGGTTCTTATTGATTTTGAAATCACAAGTCCACCGAGTGAAATAACACCAATCTCAGTTGTACCGCCACCAATATCGACCACTAAACTGCCTTTTGGGTCACGAATTGGAAGACCAGCACCAATAGCTGCGGCCATTGGCTCCTCTATTAAAAATACTTCTCTCGCACCTGCACTCATAGCTGATTCACGAACTGCTTTTCTCTCTACTTGAGTTAGTCCATAAGGAACACAAATAATTATGCGAGGTCTTAAAAAACTTTTTCTTTTATGAGCGGTTTCAATAAAATATCTTATCATTTTTTCAGTCATATCAAAATCTGCAATTACCCCATCTCTCATAGGACGAATTGCTTCTATATTGCCTGGAGTTTTACCAACCATATTTTTAGCTTTTCTACCAACAGCTAAAATCTTTTGTCTACCATATTTGTCTCTTTGAACTGCAACAACGGATGGCTCATTAATAATTATGCCCTTACCTTTTAGCAAGACTAGAGTATTTGCAGTTCCAAGGTCAATACTCATATCGTTTGAGAAAAAACCAATTATATTGTCAAGAATCATTTTTTACCTTTATGCGCTTTGTCTATTTTTTTTAATATACAGTGGCTTTTCGCCATTAACTACTACATCTTTTGTTATCATAATTTCATAGCCATCAAGTTCTGGAAGTTCATACATAACATCAATCATAATCTCTTCCATAATTGTTCTTAGCCCTCTAGCCCCTGTTTTTCTCTTAATCGCTAATGTTGCAATCTCTTTTAATGCTTCATCTTCAAAATTCAACTCTACATTATCTATAGCAAACAATTTTTTATACTGTTTTAATATAGCATTTTGAGGTTCTACTAAAATTCTAACCATCTCATCTTCACTAATTTCATCAAGGGTTGCTAGAATATGCAGACGACCAATTAGCTCAGGAATTAGACCATAATGAACCAAGTCATCAGGTTCAACAGTTTTAAGAAGTTTAATATCGTTACTTTTTGCTCTTTTTTCTTGATCAAAACCGAGTACATTTTGACCAACTCTTCTTTTGATTATGTCTTCAAGTCCATCAAAAGCACCACCGCAAATAAAAAGTATATTTACAGTATTTATTTGTAAAAAATCTTGGTTAGGATGTTTTCTTCCACCTTTTGGCGGAATATTTACTACACTTCCTTCTATAATTTTTAAAAGAGCTTGCTGGACTCCCTCTCCACTTACATCTCTTGTGATAGAGCGGTTTTCACTCATTCGTGCTACTTTATCTACCTCATCTATGAAAACTATGCCTTGTTCTGCTTTTTTTATATCCCAATTAGCTACTTGAAGAAGTTTTGTAAGAATATTTTCAACATCTTCACCAACATATCCAGCTTCTGTTAAACTGGTCGCATCGCATATAGCGATAGGAACATCTAAAAACTTTGCCATTGTTTGAGCCATCAGTGTTTTTCCACTTCCAGTGGGACCAACAAGAAGTATATTTGATTTTGCTATCTCTGTACTGTCTTCAACATCTGTTTGTTTGAAAATTCTTTTATAGTGATTATAGATACCAACAGAGAAAACTTTTTTTGCTCTTTCTTGACCTATTACAAACTTGTCCAATATGGTTTTTAACTGTTTAGGAGTTAAGAGTTCTTGCTCTATTGGCTCGCTACTTTTCTCTTCTTCTTCAGTATCTCCAAAAAATATTTTGTATGCTGAAATTACACAGTGTTCGCATATAAAAACTCTCTCTCCAGCTATTAGTCTTGTGTCGACTCCCTCTTTGGAAGCACAAAAACTACACTCCTTATTTGCCATTTATCTATTCCTTTATTTTATACTCATCTATTTTTTTCTTTTGTAAGGTATGCCTCGTTTTGTAGATTTAATAAAACTACACATTTTCAATACTTTTTTATTATTTTGACTACTCATAAGTTCATCAACTACATCTTTAAGAGCTTTTTTACTCCTAAAGAGTTCTTTGAATGCAACTCTAAGTGCATGTATATCTTCATTTTGAAATCTTCTTTTTAACCCTATTATGTTTAAACCTTTTATGCTTGCACGGTTACCCTCGGCCAGACAAAATGGAGGTATATCTTGGCTAACAGCACTTCCTCCGCCTATCATACAGCCCTCACCAATCTTTACAAATTGATGAACTGGGGTCATTCCACCAATAACTGCAAATTTTCCTATCTCTACATGTCCTGCTAAAATTGCATTATTTGCCATTGTAACATTATTGCCGATTTGACAATCATGTGCAATATGACAGTAAACCATAATGAGACAATTATTGCCAATGCGAGTTATGCCCCCGCCATTAGAAGTACCCTCATTTATGGTAACAAATTCACGAATAATAGAGTTCTTCCCAATTATGACTTTTACATTATCTTCTTTTGTGAGGTCTCTAGCTTGTGGAGCTATTCCTATTACTGCATATGGATAAATCTTTGTATTTTCTCCAATTGTAGTATCTCCATAAATTTGAGCGCCATGCATCACTTCAACTCCACTTTTTAAAATAGCTTTTTTTGAGATAAATGTAAAAGCACCAATTTTTACATTATCGGCTATATTTGCTCTATTTTCTATAATTGCACTTGGATGAATATTTGTCATTATTTATCTACTACCATCGCTTTAAGTTCTGCTTCACAAGTTATATTACCATCAACATAAGCTTTTGCGTCTAGTACCCAAATATTTCCTCTGCGTTTAATAATATTTACTTTATAGATCAATCTATCTCCGGGAGTTACTGGTATTCTAAATTTACACTTGTCAATACTCATAAAATATATTATTTTATTGTTTACATCTTCTTGCTCTTCTTTACCGTAACTTTGATATGCTAATAATCCACCAACTTGAGCCATTCCTTCAACAATCATTACACCGGGGTAAATTGGATGATTTGGAAAATGCCCTTGAAATATATGTTCGCCAATAGTTACATTTTTAAAACCTTCAATAAATTCACCCTCTTTTAAGTCTGTAACTCTATCTACTAATAAAAATGGAAATCTATGAGGTAAAATTTTTTGTATCTCTACAACATCAATATTTATCAAGCTAAAACCTTTTATGAGTAATTTTATAAAAACTTAAATTCATATTACCCAATTTTTAATTAAAATTTCCCTAATATCTATATAAGTTTTTGATTTTATTAAAATTTCATAATTATCTTGCTCTAATTCATCAATAACTATTATTGAGTTTTGACTTATCATTTTTGAATAACTTAACTTTTCTCTTACTTGTAACTCTTCGTCAATTTTAAGAGGTTTTTTCATTAAATCTGATATATTATTATAGTTCTTATTAGATAATGAATTTAGTTTTTTTAGATCTATAAAAAGCACCTCTTCACGATTAAAATAACCTATACCATTTTTTATAGATTCTATTTTTCCTCTAATAAACTCTTTTTTCATACTTGAATAGAATAGAATATAGCTTGGAATTATTTTCTCTTTTCCTTTTCTTACAAAAGCTCTTAAAAGCCTATAATTTAAAAACTTTTCTCGCTTAAGAGTAAATTTTCTCTTTTTTCTTTCAAATTTTTCTATTTTTTTAAAAAGGGTTACTCTCTCTTGTATAGATGAAGGTAAAACTTGTAGAGTTATGGGGCTCATTAACTCATCTTTTAACCTATTTTGTGAATCTCTCTGTCTCTCTAAGGCAAAAATACATCCACAATAATTTTGATGATAAAGCATGTTTTTTTTACTCATGTTAGCTTGCTCTTGTGTTCCTCCATTAACTCTAAAATTAGGAGTAACTACATGTAAAGGGTATCTTGTCTCTATGTTTAAAGCATGTACTTTTAATTGAGTAATAGATTTTTTTGGGCTTGTAAAAAGAGTAGTTGTTATCTCTTTTATGCCTAACTCTATAGCTTTTTTGGCTGTTACTTCAAGTCTACAATAGAAACAGACGCTACATCGGTCTCCTTTTTCAGGCTCATTTTCTAAGCCTTTTGTAGCTTTAAGCCATCTCTTATAATCATATTCACCCTCTATAACTTTTATGCCAAATTTTTTAGAACTTCTTTTAACATCTAAAAGGCGAAGTTGATACTCTTTTGGTGGATGTATGTTTGGATTATAAAAAAAACCAATCAATACTTTATTTGGATAAAGAAGTCGTAGTTTTTGTAAAAAAAAGTGACTATCTACAGAACAACAAATATGCACTAACAAATTTAAATCCTTTTAAGCATAAGTTACAAAACTTACAAATTTATTAAATAAGTATTTTTTTTATTGCTAGAGATGATAGAGTTAATCCAAAACTTCCTGTAACTCCTACAAAACTTCCTAAAGGTTTACAGTTTGGTAGTTCACTTGAAAAGACTGTATCAAATTTTTTGTTAAAACCTATCTTTTTTAACTCACTTCTAAATTTTTTAGCTAAACCGTCATTATATGTCTTCCAGATATCTGCTATCTCTATTTTTGTTGGGTCAAATCTTTTTGCTCCACCCATAGAACTAATAAGCTTATGAGAAACCTTTTTTGCAAGAGAAACTTTTATAGGTATGTCATCTACTGCATCTATTATTAAATCAAATGGCTCAAAGTCAAATTTTTCTACCCAAAGAGAAGTTATTTTCAAATTATAGCCATCTATTTTAGGATAAATCTCTTTCATTCTATCTACTTTTAATGCTCCTATGTCTTCACTTCCTATCTGTCTATTTTGATTTGTTATTTCAAATCTATCAAAATCTACTATAGTTATAGAGCCGACACCTGTGCGATATAGTGAATCTAAACAAAAACCACCAATGCCACCAACTCCTAAAAGAAGTATTTTTTTTGATTGTAATTTTTCAAAATCATCTCCAAAGAGTAGCTTAACTCTTGAAAATCTACTGTTCACCTATCCAACTTTTAAGTTTTTCAATATCTTCATATGCACTCATATTTAGTTTTATTGGGCTTATTGAGACATAATTATCTTCTATTGCACTAAAATCACAAGTTCTCTTAGGGGTCAATTGCCACTTTAGTCTATGAGCTCCTATCCAGTAGTGTTCTTCACCTCTTGGATTTGTATGAAGTTGCGCACTATGTCCATACTCTTTGTATCCTGCGTGAGTTATTTTAATGCCTTTGCAATCACTTTTTTTTATTGGAGGAATATTTACATTAAGAAATTTTCTTTTTTCAAGAGGAAATCCACCATCTAAAACTTTTTTTGCTATTATTTGGGCATACTGTTTTGCTAATTCATAACCATTGTCTTTTATATAAATTGAACTATTTTTATAGACTTGTGAAAAAGAGATAGCTGGAATACCTTGAAGAACCGCTTCCATAGCAGCACTCGCCGTTCCGCTATAGGTAATATCTTCGCCCATGTTAGAGCCTTTATTTATACCACTCACCACCAAATCAGGAAGTTTATTTTTCTTAAACAGTGCATGAAGTGATAGATAAATACAATCACTAGGAGTTCCATTATCGAGTTTAAAAAAATCATCTTCAATTTTAACAAATCTTAAAGGACTAGTAAGAGTCAAAGAGTGTCCACAAGCAGATTTTTCTGTAGCTGGAGCTGTAACTGTAACATGTCCCAAAGGTCTCATAGCCTCAACAAGAGCCTTTAGTCCCTCACTCTCAAACCCATCATCATTTGTAATTAAAATATGTTTTTGCATGTGTTGTATCTCTTTTTTTTAAAGAATTATAGCAAGTTTTATAAATAAATTTTTTAACAAGTTACTTATTTGTATTTTATTGATCTAATAAAAGAGTAAAATAAAGGTTTTTTTAGTAAACTATGTAAAATATAATTTAATTAGGATAAATCTTGAAACTACTTATTTCTGCTCTTGAACCTTCGGCTAATTTGCATCTGAAACCTATTCTTGAATCTTTAAAGGATTATAAACTTTTTGGTATTTTTGATGAGTGTTTTGGAGATCCACTTTTGCCAAGTCGTCTATTTTCTGTTATGGGGTTTATAGATGTTATTCCAAAAATAAGATTAGCACAACGCTCTATCAAAGAGATGGCACAGTTGAGTCTTAAAGTTGATAAAGTTATACTTATAGATTCTCCTGCATTTAATCTTCCTTTAGCAAAAGCTATAAAAGAGATAAATAAAGATGTTAAAATTATCTACTATATACTTCCACAAGTTTGGGCTTGGAAAGAGAAAAGAGTTGCAAAAGTAGAAAAATATTGTGATGTATTGGCATCTATTTTACCATTTGAACAGAAGTTTTATAATAATGCTAAGTATGTAGGTCATCCACTTCTCGATGAGATTACACAGTGTAAAAAAAGATACGAAAGTACAGGATATATAGCATATTTACCAGGGAGTCGCAAAAGTGAAATAAAAAAACTTTTACCCATTTACAAAGAGGTAGCTAAAAAAATAAAGAAAAACAATATACTTGTTATTCCTCCACATTTTACTCCAAAAGAGATAAAAAATATATATGGAGACACTAAAGAGTTTGATATATCTCGTAATGCAAATGGAGCATTTCTAAAAAGTGAATTTGCTTTTATCTGTTCGGGAACGGCTACACTTGAAGCTTCGCTTATTGGAACACCTTTAATTATGTCATATAAAGCAAAAATGCTTGATGCCTTTTTAATTAGAATATTTGTTAAATTAAAACATGTAGGTTTGGCAAATATTATTTTTGATTTTGCTAAAATTTCGCCTTTACATGTAGAGCTTTTGCAAAATGAAGTAACCGCTGAAAATTTACTAGAAGAGTACAATCACATGGATAGAGAGCTATTTTTTAAAAATTCTAAAAAACTTCATAAAATTTTAAAACATGGTAGTAAAGATAAGATGATAAAGTTAATTAAGATATAATAATCAAAGTTTAAGATAAAACAGCTAAAAAAATAATTCGATATAAATAGATGAAATTTACATGTTCAATAAAAGGAGAATGTTAATGATTAAAGAACCTATGACAGAATATGGTCATACAAAATTAAAAAATGAGTTAATTAATTTAAAAAAAATAGAGCGACCAAACACAATAGAAGAGATAGATATAGCTAGAAGCCACGGTGATTTAAAAGAGAATGCAGAGTACCATGCCGCTAGAGAGAAATTAAGATTTATTGAGAGACGCATAGGTGAATTAGGGGAACTGCTTGCAAACTCTCAATTGGTTGACCCTTCAACTTACTCGCATGAGAGAGTTAGATTTGGCTCAACAGTAGTACTAGAAGATTTAGAAACAAAAAAGAGATTAACCTATATAATAGTGGGTAAAACGGAAAGTAATCCAAATCGTGGCTTTATCTCATTTCATACTCCATTAGCCTTGGGGCTTATGGGAAAAGAGGAGGGTGATGAAGCAGAAATTACTCTTCCTGTTGGAAAAAAAGAGTTTGAGATATTGAGTGTAGAGTACAAAACTATAGAGTTTAAAGATGACTAGAGTCGCTATTATTGGAGCAAGTGGCTACACTGGTCTGGAGTTAATTAAAATACTCTATTCTCATCCAAAATTTAAAATAACTTACATAGGAACAAGTAAAGGTGGAGAAAAACTAAGCGAACTTCACCCAAGCTTGAAAGATATAGTTAAACTTGATGTTTCTAAAAGCGATGCAAAAATGGTTGCAAAAATGGCAGATTTGGTATTTTTAGCACTTCCTCATAAAACTGCTATGGGTTTTGCTAAAGAGTTAATATCTCTACATGTAAGAGTTGTGGATCTGTCTGCTGATTATCGTTTAAAGATTGAAACTTATGAAAAGTTTTATTGTCCACATGATGATAAGGAAAACTTATCTAGTTTTGTTTATGGTCTCCCTGAAATCTACAGAGATCAGATAAAAAATACTCTTTTAGTAGCAAATCCGGGGTGTTATCCGACTGCATCACTTTTAGGACTTTTGCCTTTTGTGAACCATATAGATGAAAAATATCCTATTTTTATAGATGCAAAAAGTGGAGTTAGTGGAGCTGGAAAAAAAGCTGGTGATGCAAATGATTTTGTAAAGATAGATGAAAATATGTCTTCATACAATCCTCTAAAACATAGACATTCTCCAGAGATAAAAGAGAAGTTAAGGCTACTTACATGTAAAGATTTTGAGGTTAATTTTGTGCCTCATAAAGTGCCTTTGATTCGTGGTATGCTTGTTAGTATTTATTTGAAACTGACTAGAGATATGGATGCATCAACTATGCTTAAAGAGTTCTACAAGAGTGAAGAGCTTGTACGAGTCAGAGAGAGACCAACGGACATTAAATCAACAGCAGGAACAAATTTTTGTGATATTTTTGTAGCACAAAATGGAACATCATTATTTATATCTTCAAGCATAGATAATCTTCTTCGAGGGGCATCTTCTCAAGCAGTTGTTAATGCAAACCTAATGTGTGGATATGAAGAGAACTTGGGAGTTCCAATTTTTGCTTATGTACCCTAAGATTCAAAATGGAGCTATTTTAATAGCTGATACTCATGAAGACGACAAAAGAGATGGTTTTTATAGTTTTTTACAAAAAATAGAGTCAAACAAAATAGTTACTACACAGCTTTTTCTTATGGGAGATATGTTTGATCTTTTTATAGGTAAAATCGAGTATAGTGTGCAAAAGTACCAAAAATATATAGACATGTTAGAAAAAATAGCTTTAAATATTGAGGTATTTTATTTTGAAGGCAATCATGATTTTTCTTTGTCAAATCTTTTTAAAAATGTAAAAACTGTGCCTATACAACTTCAACCAAAAAAGTTTATTTTAAAAGACAATACTTTAATCTATCTCTCTCATGGCGATAAATATTGTGGTTTTATATATAATAATTACACTAAAATTATTCGCTTGAGTATAGTTTTGAAGATATTAAATATAGTAGATAAAATGTGTAATAATTTTATTTCAAAAAAGATAAAAAGTAATCAATCTAAAAAAAAATTATGTATTAAAATTAAAGATTTTGAAAAGATAATAAGACTTAAAATTCTACAATACAATATAGAACAAAAAAGCTGGATTATAGAGGGGCATTATCATCAAAACAGTAGATTTAAGATCAATAAAGTAAATTATATTAATTTGCCATCTTTTGCATGTGGTGGAAGTTATTTTATTGTAGAGTGCTTAAATTATAAAAAAGAGTTTTTTAAACAGTTAGGATATAAATGAAACTTTGTGTATTTGATTTTGATTCAACACTTATGGACGGCGAAACAATAGATTTTTTTGCTAAAAAAATTGGTGTTGAAGATGAAGTCTCTAAAATTACAAAACTCGCTATGCAGGGCGAGCTAGATTTTTTTGAAAGCTTAACTACTAGAGTAAAACTTTTAGAAGGACTTGATGAAAAAGAGGTTAACGATGTATGTAAAAACCTACCTTACATGTATGGTGCAAAAGAGACAATTATTAAATTGAAATCAAAAGGATACAAAGTAGTTGTTCTTAGTGGCGGTTTTAGAAATGCGACTAGCTATGCAAAAGATATTTTAGGTTATGATATTGATTTTTCAAATGTTTTACATGTTAAGCATGGGAAGTTGACAGGATTAGTTGGCGGAGAGATGATGTTTAATTTTTCAAAAGGCGATATGATTCAAAGACTTCAACAATTTTTAGGAGTTAGCAGAGCAAATACAGTTGTAGTTGGTGATGGAGCTAATGATCTATCTATGTTTGCTCATGCTAATCTAAGAGTAGCATTTTGTGCAAAAGAGGTATTAAAACAGCAGGCAAATGCAATAATAGATGTTAAAGATATGAGAAAATTGTTGGAGTTAATTTAAAGTATTTATATGAAATACAGTCTTTTTATAAAAGGAGTTATTAGATGCATAAAATAAAAGATTTTTCATTATGGTGTGATTTTATTGAGAGAGATTTTTTAAAAGGTGAATTTATAAAGCTATTAGAGAGAAAAACATTTAATGGAGTTACGACTAATCCATCTATTTTTAAATTAGCTTTTTTAACATCAGAGGCCTACAAGAAAGAGAGAGATAATCTAAAAAATACAGATACAAAAAATATATATGAAAAACTTGCAATTGAAGATATAAAAATAGCCGCAACTACTATGCAAAAACTATATAAAAACGATAATGATGGATTTGTGTCAATTGAAGTTGATCCAAATATATGTGATGATGAAAAAGCAACAATAAAAGAGAGTAAAAGACTTTTTAATGAGATTGGCTTTGAAAATGTTATGATAAAAATACCAGCAACTAAAGCTGGTTACAAAGCCATGGAGGAGTTAATGTTTGATGGAATACATGTTAATGCTACTCTTGTTTTCTCACCAAATCAAGCTAAGAGTTGTATTGAGGCATTTCAAAGAGCAAAAGAGAGACTAAAGGGAGATAAAAAACTTCCAAAAGGTGTTATAAGTGTGTTTGTAAGTAGGTTTGATAGCAAACTTGACAACAAATTAAAAAATATTAATCTTGAAGTAAGTAAAACTGGTATTTTTAATGCGATGAAAATATATGACCTTATAGAGACTTATAAATTACCAAATATTAGAACTTTATTTGCTAGTACTGGCGTAAAAAATGATAGTTTAGAAAAAGATTACTATATAAAAAGTCTTTTATTTAAAAATTCAATAAATACTGCACCATTAGAAGCTATTAAATCTTTTATAAAATCTGGTGATTGGGTAGAAATAACTCCATCAAAAGAGTATATAAAATATTTTCAAAAACTAGATAAGCATGGAATTGATATGCAAAATGTTTATGATGAACTTTTTCAAGATGCTCTAAAAGCATTTAAAGATGCTTTCAAAGAGATATTAAATGAACTCTAAAGACTCTAATGCATCAACAAATATAGATGTAAAGTCATTAACTTTTGAGATGATTAAAAGACTTAAATTATATTTAAATAAGCTAATAAGTCTTAGTGGAAGTGATTTGCATATAAAAAGCGGGACATGTATAAAAGGTCGCATAAATGGCGAAATAGTTTCAATATCAAAAGATATATTTACACATGAAGATGGCATAACTCTTGCTAAAGAGCTTTTAAAAGGGCGGTTTATAGAGTTGGTTGAGAAAAAAAACCTTGACTTTACTTTTAAACTAAATGATGAGTATAGATTTCGTGTAAATCTTTTTTTTCAAATAGATGGTGTATCTGGTGTTTTTCGTACAATTCCAGCAACAATACCATCAATAGAATCTTTAGAGTTACCTAAAATACTAAATAACTTTTGTAAAATTACTCGTGGTCTTATTTTGGTAACTGGTCCTACTGGAAGTGGTAAAACAACAAC
This sequence comes from Sulfurospirillum sp., assembly GCA_016735235.1. GTDB lineage: Bacteria > Campylobacterota > Campylobacteria > Campylobacterales > Sulfurospirillaceae > Sulfurospirillum_A. The sequence continues at coordinate 35,512 of JAERRW010000005.1, forward strand.
ATTGGCATCATTAATAAATAAGATAAATTTAACACAAAAAAAACATATTATTACCATAGAAGATCCAGTTGAGTTTGTCTATAAAGATGCTTTAAGCATTGTAAACCAAAGAGCAATTGGTCAAGATGCTATTAGTTTTAGTGACTCTCTAAGAGCGGCACTTCGTGAAGATCCCGATGTTATATTGGTGGGTGAAATGAGAGATTTAGAAACAGTGGAGACCGCTATACATGCAGCAGAAACTGGACATTTAGTTTTTTCAACTCTTCATACAATTGATGCGAAAGAGACTATAGGTCGCATAGTTGGTATGTTTCCAGGAGATGAACAAAATAGAATAAAAATGTCACTCTCTTCGGTTTTGCAAGGAGTTATATCTCAAAGACTTGCAAAAACTGTTGATGGCGGTAGAGTAGCCGCTGTTGAAGTGTTAATAAAAAATAGTAGAGTAGAAAACCTTATATTAGAAGGTCGTGAAACAGAAATTACAGATGCTTTAAAAGATGGCAGAGATATATATAAATCACAAACATTTGATCAATCTCTTTTAGATCTCTATTTGAGTGAAAAAATTTTGCAAGAAGAGGCTTTAAGGTTAGCTACAAGTAGAAATGATCTACTAATTGCATTAGATTTTCATAAAGCACAAAAGGCAGTATCGCAAAAAGTAAAAGTAGACTCTTGTGCTAAAAAGGACAAAGATATAATAGGATTAAAACAGTAGATTTTAAGTTTTATTTCAGTATAGTTATTACTAAAAAAATTTAATAAGGACAGAGATGTTAGAAGGTATAATTAGAGAGAGTATTGACAAAAAAGCTACTAAAGCTTTAAGAAAAGATGGTTTTCTAATCGCTAATATTTATGGAAAAGGTGTTGATAATGTCAATGCTGCATTTAAGTCGAATGACTTCATAAGAGCCATGAAAAGCAAAAAATCTTTATCTTTTTTAGTTAAAGTTGCAAAGATAGAGTATAAAGTAGTTGTTCAGGATTATCAAAAAGATCCAGTAACAAGTATACTTTTACATGTAGATTTGCGTATTGTTTTAGATGGGGTACTTTCAAAATATTTGATTCCTGTTAAGACAAAAGGGACTCCTATTGGGCTAAAAAATAGAGGCATTTTAATTAACTCTAAAAAACGTCTTTTAGTTAAGTGTTTGGGTGAAAATTTACCAGATTGTTTTACACTTGATGTTAGTCACTTAGATGTTGATGATTCTATTTTGATTCGTGACATGGATGTTCCAGCTAATGTAAAGATTATGGAAGAAGATAGAGTTTCTATAACTGGAGTTATAAAAGCTAAGTAGTAATGACTCTTATTGTAGGGCTTGGTAATCCAGATTTAAAATATAAAAATAATCGGCATAATGTTGGTTTTATGGTTATTGATAAATTGATTAAAAAGTATAGCTATACTTGCATAAACAAGTCCTCTTTTAAAGGTGAACTATACAAATCGAAAGATATACTTTTCTTAAAACCACAGACCTACATGAACCTTTCAGGTTTGAGTGTAAAATCTGTAAATGACTATTATAAACCAGATCAAATTATAGTTATTCACGATGATTTAGATCTACCTTTTGGAGCTTTGCGTTTTAAAATAGCTGGAAGTAGTGGCGGACACAATGGATTAAACTCTATTGATACATGTATTGGCAAAAAGTATACAAGAGTAAGAATAGGCATTGGTAGACCTAAAGATAGAGATCAAGTAGCTAATTTTGTTTTATCGAATTTTTTAGATAGCGAAGATCTAAAAAATATTTTAGATACAGCTCTAAAAGCAATTATAGAACTTATAAATGAAGAGTTAAGTACAATATCTTCAAAGTACACACTGAAAGCAATAAAATGAAATTGTTTCAACGATATATAGTATTTAATTATTTTAAAAATTTTTTCATTATATTTTTTTCATTGGAGTTTTTTTATGTAAGTATTGATATTCTTTCAAACTATACAGATTTTCCAGATTCTGCAAACTTGCAACTTCTCTACATAGTCTTTAAAATACTTGATGCAGTCAATTATTCTGTTCCTTTGTCCACTGTATTTGCCATGATAGTGACTAAATTTGGAATGATAAAATCTAATGAGTTAGTTACTTTATATGCAATAGGTATCAATAGAAAATCAGTCGTTAAACCACTATTTTTATCGGCTTTGAGTATATCGCTTATCTATATAAGTCTTAATTTTACACCTTTTGTTTATGCCTATGAGTATAGTAGAAATCTTTTAAGATATAGTGCAATTGCTACTAATTCAAAATCTCTATTTTTTAAAAACGATGATCAATATATCTATTTTAAAAAGCTAAATCCTATAAAACGACAAGCTGTAGGAGTAGAAATTTTTACTATTAAAGATAATGATCTTAGTAAAATTATATCTGCAAAAAATGGTTATTTTAATAACAATAGTTGGCATTTAAACGATGTTATCATTAAAACAAAACCAAAAATAGACTCAATAAAAAATAGAGGCATTACACAAGTGGAACAAAAAAATTATACCACTTTAGAAGATTTTAGACCAAAGATGATAGAAAATGTCCATAAAGGTGAATATAGCATGTCAATTATTGATGCTATAGATGCCTTAACTTTTTTTACTTCAGAAGATATAAATCTTGATCGCATAAAAACACTTCTATATTCACATATTTTCATCCCTCTTTTTCCTTGTTTTTTAGTAGTCATTCTTTTCTATAAACTTCCTATTACTAGTAGATTTTTTAATGCAGCATTTCTTAGTTTTATTTTTATATTTGTAACTCTTTCGACTTGGGGAATTTTATTTATATTTACAAAACTCTCCTTTACTTCTATAATTTTTCCAGAATTAGGTATTATTTTACCTGTATTTTTATTGGGATTTTATGCTTTAAGAGAGCATAATAAAGAAAATTAATCTATTTTTAGATAAAATAATATATTTTATTAATATACAAGGTTATTGATGAACTATAGAGAGTTAGCAAACAAATATGGCACTCCGCTTTATGTATATGATTTTAATCATATAAAAGAGCAATTTAATGAGTTTAAAAATGCTTTTAAAGCAAAAAAATCTCTTATCTGTTATGCAGTCAAGGCAAATTCAAATTTATCAGTTTTAAAGTATTTAAAAGAGATGGGCGCTGGTTGTGATTGTGTCTCTATTGGTGAAGTTAATCGTGCTTTAAAAGTAGGTGTTCCAAAGTATAAAATAATTTATTCAGGTGTTGGTAAAAGAGATGACGAAATAAGAGACGCACTAAAAAACGATATATTAATGATAAACATAGAGAGTGAAGAGGAAGCACAAAGAGTAGAGTTTATTGCTAAAGAGCTTGGAGTAAAGGCGAGAATAAGCATAAGAATAAATCCAAATATAGACGCAAAAACTCACTCTTATATTTCAACGGGACTTTATGAAAATAAGTTTGGTGTAGATGTTGAAAGTGCAAAAAAAATGTACATTAAAGCACAAAAATCTAAATACCTTACTCCAATTGGAATACACTTTCATATAGGAAGTCAAATAACTAATATTGAACCATTTTGTGAAGCGGTAAAAGTAGTCTCTAGTTTTGTAAGAAGCTTGAAATCTTTAAAAATTGATATTAAATTTTTTAATGTAGGTGGCGGAGTTGGAATAGATTATAGAGGGGAAGAGACAATAAATATTTATGATTACTCTAAAGTTATATTTGAAAATTTAACAGGACTTGATGTAACTATCACATGTGAGCCGGGAAGATTTTTAGTAGGAAATAGTGGAAAATTTTTAACAAAAGTACTTTATGAAAAAAGAAGTAGTAAAAAAAGATTTATAATTACTGATGGTGCTATGAATGACTTAGGTCGTCCTAGTCTTTATAGTGCTTATCATGATATTGAAGTTATTGGAAGTCAAGCCGATGTAAGTAAAGCCGATGTAGTAGGACCAGTTTGTGAGAGTTCTGATTTTTTTGCAAAAGATAGAGAACTTCCTAAAACAAAACATAATGATCTTTTAGTTATAAAAAGTGCAGGAGCATACTGTTTTACAATGAGTAGCAATTACAATACGAGAGCCAAAGTGGCAGAAGTTGCACTAATAAATGGTAAAGATAAGCTTATTCGTAAGCGTGATAATTTTAATGATATGATACAAAATGAGATTACATGTATTTAATAGATGTTCAAGGAACTCTCATAGATGATATTAACAAGTTACCTATTAGCGGGGCAATAGAGTTTATAGAGAGTTTGAATTCTCAATTAATACCTTATGCAATAGTAACAAATAACAGTAAAAAACCAAGCGAAGAGTTTTATAATTACTTAAAAAAATTAGGATTCAATATACCTAAATCTAGCTATTTAGATCCCTTAATGGTTTTAAAACACTCTTTACATGTAAAAAAAGTTTGTTGTTTTGGAACAAGTGAATTTGTGAAAGTTATAGAGTCTTTAGGTTATGAAAATACATTTACAAATCCAGAAGCTATTTTATTGACAAGTAGCAAAGAGTTTAATTCCGATATTTTTTCAAACATGATAGAGATGGTTTTAAGTGGAGCAAAACTCATAGGCATGCATGGAACTAGCATATATTCAAAAAATGGTAGACGATATGCTGGAGTTGGAGCAATTTTAAAAATGATTTCACATGCAACTAATAGCAGTTATGAAGTGATAGGAAAACCAAGCCCAATTTTCTATAGAGAGGCTTTAAAAATTCTACATGTTACAAATTTTAAAAACATTGAGATGATAAGCGACGATGCAGTTGGTGATTTAGTTGGCATAAAAGAGCTTGGAGCAAAAACAACTTTAGTGTTAAGCGGTAAATGTAAAAATAAAGAAGAGATTGTACATGTAAAAAACAAAATAGATAGAGTTGCAAACAGCATAAAAGAGTTAGTAGATAACTCGCATCAAAAATTGAGTTAAATATGGAAAATTTAAATGAACACAGAAAAAAGATAGACGATATTGATAATCAAATTTTGAAACTCTTAAATAGAAGAATGAAATCTGTTGAAGAGATAGGAAAAGCAAAGCAGACTACAGGCACTTCTATATATAGACCAGAGAGAGAGAAAGAGATATTAGATAGATTAAAGAGTTTAAACAGTGGCAAATTAAATACTAAAGCTATAGATGCAATATTTTTAGAAATTTTTGCAGTAAGTAGAAATTTAGAGATGCCCGAAAAAATAGTCTTTTTAGGACCCGATAGAAGTTATACACATCAAGTTGCACAGAGTCGTTTTGGAGCGATGGGTAACTACATTGCATTAAACTCTATTGAAGCGGTATTTAAAGTTTTAAAAAATGGTGAGGCTAAATATGGCGTTGTTCCTATAGAAAATAACACCGAAGGTGCAATAGGTATTACACTTGATTGTCTTGGTAAATTTGATTCACTTATTGTGTCTGAAATATACATGGACATTCATCACTCATTTGCAACAACTTGTGAGAGTTTAAAAAATATTAAAAAAATATATTCTCACACTCAAGGCTATAATCAGTGCAGAAAATTTTTAGAAGAGCACATGTTGCTAGATATTGAGTTTATTCCAACAAAATCAACAGCATCTTCGGCAAAATTAGCATCAAATGAGCCTCATAGTGGAGCTATTTGTTCTCATATAGCTGCAAAATTTTACAATGTACCAATTCTGTTTGATAAAATAGAGGATAATTCAACAAATAAAACAAAATTTATTATTTTAAGTAATTTTAAAAATAGACCAAGTATTCAAAATAAAACCTCTATATTGGCAAAAACAGAAAATAGATCTGGAGGACTTGTAAATTTTTTAAAAAGTTTTGAAAATGAGAAAGTTAATATAACTAAAATTGAGTCTCGCCCAACAGAGAAAAACAAATCACATGCAGTTTTTTATATTGATTTTGAGGGACACATAGACGATAAAAATGTACAAAGAGTATTAAAATCCAATAGAGATATCAATGAAATTAAGTGGCTAGGAAGTTATGTAAAAGCAGGAGAAGAGAGTGATATTTAATAAAACATTAGATAACTTAAAAACATATACTCCCGGCAAGCCAATAGAGTTAGTCGTAAGAGAGTATGGATTAGATACAAAAGATATCATCAAACTTGCTAGTAATGAAAATCCAAGAGGTTGTAGCCCAAGAGTTATTGAGGTTTTAAAAGAGAGTATGAAAAAAATAAATTTATACCCTGATGACAGCATGTATGAACTAAAAGATAGTTTAGCAAACAAATTTAAAGTAGAAAAAGAGAATATTATTATTGGAGCGGGAAGTGATCAAATTATATCGTTAGCACTTCAAGCTAAAGCAAATACTCACTCATCTGTATTGATGGCTGGAGTTACATTTGCTATGTATGAAATATATAGTAAACAAGTAGGAGCAAAGATACTAAAAACTAAATCTAGCTCCCATAATTTAGATCAATTCTTAGACATGTGCCATAAAAACAGTGATGTATCTGTGCTGTTTTTATGTCTACCAAATAATCCACTTGGTGAGTGTTTAGATATAGAAGATGTATATAGTTTTTTAAAAAAAATTGATAGCAATATTTTAGTGGTAATTGATGGAGCATATCAAGAGTATGCAAAAGTAAAGGATAAAAATAAAAAAATAACCCCTAAGAATTTAATTGAAAAATTTCCAAATGTTCTTTATCTTGGAACTTTTTCTAAAGTATATGGACTTGCAGGTATGAGATGTGGGTATGGAGTAGCTAATAAAAAAATCATAAAAGCCTTGAATAAAATACGTTCGCCTTTTAATGTTACAACACTCTCGCTAAAAGCATGTGTTGAGGCACTTAAAGATGAGGAGTTTGTTTCAAAAAGTGTAGAAGAAAATTTTTTGGAGATGTCTCGCTATGAAGATTTTATTTCTCAAAATGGATTTGATTCAATAACAAGCTATGCAAATTTTATCATTATAAAATATGACAAAAATAAAAAATCAAAAGTCATTGCACACAATCTACTCAAAAAAGGTATAATTGTAAGAGATTTAGGAGCATACAATATGAATGCAATTAGAGTAACAATAGGTACTCCCAAACAAAATAGTAAATTTTTTAACAGATAGGGCATAAATGGATTTTAAAACACTTTTAGATCAAATAGTAGCACTTTTTCAAAACTTTACAAAAAAGCAAAAAATAGTAGCATCAGTTTCTGTTCTTGTTGTAATCGGTTTTATTGTAGCTTTGCTGCTTTTTAGAACAAAAGACAGCATGGTTGGCAGTGGCTATAGTATACTTTTTGATAAGACAAATGCTGGTGATTCTGCACTTATTATTCAACATTTAGATACAGAGGGAGTACCATATAAAATTGTCAATGAGGGAACTATTGCAGTCCCTTCAAGTGCAGTTTATAAGCAAAGAATCTCTATTGCAGCACTAGGTATTCCAAAAGATAGTAAAGTTGGATTTGAAATATTTGATAAAAATGAGTTTGGAGCAACGGACTTTGAGCAAAAGATTAAATATTTAAGAGCCTTAGAGGGGGAACTTGCTCGCACCATTGAGGGACTTCAGCCAATAAATAGTGCTAGTGTCCATATCGCAATTCCAGAAGAGACAGTTTTTGCTCAATCAAAAACTCCTACAACTGCCTCAATAGTTTTATCTATGGATAGAGGAAAAAAACTTTCACTAAAACAGATAATTGGTATAAAAAATTTAGTCTCTTCCTCTGTTGCTAATTTAATTCCTAGTGATGTCTCTATTGTTGACCAAGATGGTATACCTTTAGGAAATGAAGATGGCGATGCCTTTGAAGGTGAATTAGTAAGATCTCAAGTTAAGTATAAAAAAGAGTTCGAGAGAGATATTGAAGATAAAATTCTCAATGTTTTAGCTCCAGTTTTAGGAGGGGTTGATAAAGTAGTTGCAAAAGTAACTATTGATTTTGATTTTGCTAAAATTGATAGTGTTAGCGAGGCATATGACCCAAATTCTGTTCCAAGAAGTGAGCAAACAGTAGAAGAAAATAGAGAGGGAAGTGATCCTCAAGATGTTGGAGGAGTCCCAGGAGCCGTTAGTAATATAGGGCCGGTGCAAGGCTTACAGAGTGATCAAGCACGAGATAAATATGAAAAAAGTTCTTCAACTATTAATTATGAAATTTCAAAAAAAATAACTAATGTAAAAGGTGAGTTTGCTACTATAAGAAGGCTTAGTACAGCTGTAGTGGTAGATGGCTACTATGAGTTAGTTACAGATGAACAAAGAGAAGATATAGGAAAACTAGAGTATATAGCACTTAGTGTTGCTCAAATGAACTCTATAAATGATATAGTAAAACAGACAGTTGGTTTTAATGAAACTAGAGGAGACGAAGTAACTGTAAGTAACTTTGAATTTAAACCTCTACAAAAGAGTGATAAAAAAGCACCTACTCAAAGTATAATAGATGAATTTTCATTCTATAGTGCGCCTTTAGTCCCAATATTAAAATATATAATAGCTGGATTGCTACTCTTTGCTTTTTACAAAAAAGTGATAAAACCATTTACTGAAAAGATGGTTGAAGAAAATCTCAAAGAGAATAAAAAAGATGATTTAGAACTAGAAGCAGAGGGCGAGGATAGTGCAGAAGATACTTTAGAAAAATTTAGAAGAGCTCGTAAAAGAGTGGAGCAGCAGTTAGGTATTGGTGATGAGATTAATGAAGAGGAGCTTAGATACGATATTCTTTTAGAGAAGCTAAAAGCACTATGTGAAGGAAAAAGTGAAGATGTAGCATCTGTTCTCCAGATGATGATAAAAAATGAAAATGATTATAATTTTAAAAGTAGAAATGCAGGAGCTATACGATGAAACTTTCTAGTGAACAAAAAAGCCAATATGATGAATTAAGTATGTCCGAAAAAGTTGCTATTTTACTTATACAACTAGGAGAAGATATAACCACTAACCTTTTTTCAAGCATGGAAATAGATGTGGTAACAAATATTTCAAAATATATAGCTAGTTTGAAAAATATAGATAAAAGTGTAGCAAATGCAGTTTTAGAGGAGTTTCATGCGATACTTCAATCAAATCAGTATATTAGAAGTGGTGGAATTGAGTATGCAAAAGAGATACTTCATCGTACTTTTGGTAGTGAAATAGCTCAAAAAATTTTAGATAAACTCTCAAAAAGCATGGAGGGTATACAAAATTTTGGTTATCTTTCTCAAATAAAACCTCAACAGATTGCAGATTTTATTATTACAGAACACCCTCAAACAGTCGCTCTTATACTCTCTCATATGGATTCAACAGGTGCTGCTGAAACAATATCGTTTTTTCCAGATGAACTAAAGAGTGAAGTGACTATTCGTATGGCAAATTTGGGTGATATTTCTCCAGCGGTTGTCAAAAGAGTATCAGCAGTTTTAGAGAATAAATTAGAAGCTCTAACTTCTTATAAAGTAGAGGTTGGTGGGCCACGAGCTGTGGCTGAAATTCTTAATCGTCTTGGTCAAAAAGCTTCAAAATCTACTATCACTTATATTGAAAAGGCTGATGAAGATTTAGCAAAAGTTATTAAAGATATGATGTTTACTTTTGAAGATATTATAAAGTTAGATTCTACAGGAATACGAGAGATATTAAAAGTTGTAGATAAAAAAGATCTTATGGTTGCTCTAAAAGGTTCTCCAGATGAACATCGTGATAAATTCCTAGAAAATATGTCGCAACGAGCTCAAGATGCATTTTTGGAAGAGACAAGTTTCTTAGGGGCTGTAAGAGTCAAAGATGTTGAGGAGACACAAAGACGCATAGTTGATGAAGTCCGAAGACTAGCAGAACAAAATATTATTCAAATAGGTGAAGTTGAAGAGATGATAACTTAATGAGAAATGTTATAGCAAATCAACATATTAATAATCATACTATTAAATCATATAATCTCAAAGCACTTAGTGGAGCTAGTAATATACATAAGTCAAAAGATATAAAGAGTGCTAAAGATGAAGAGAGTAAAATAGTTCCAGAAAACGAAAAAGCAATACCAAAAAGTGAGCCTATAGTTCAAATAGATGAACAGCAAAATAAATTTATAGAGGAGTTACTAAAAAAAAGTGATGAACTCTCTTCTAATATTATTAAACTACAGATGCAAATAGAGAAGCAAGAGAGTGATTTTAACAGTAGACTTCAAAATGAAATTAAAAGAGAATCGGAAAATGCGTATGAAAAAGGTTATCAAAAATCAAAAGAAGATCTAGAAGTAGAGATAAAAGAGTTAAAAGAGAAGTATCTAAACTCAATTAACATTCTTGAAAAAGAAGCAGGGAAAAAAACTGATTTTTTAAAAAAAATTGAGCGTGATCTCTCTACTACAGCAGTAGAGATAGCTCGTGAAGTTATTTTAAAAGAGGTTGCACACTCTAGTAATGAGATAGCAATAAAACTTTCAAAAAATTTAATAAAAGAGTTAAAAGATGCAAAAAAAATTAAAATAAAAGTAAATCCGGTAGATTATAAATCATTAAATGAAATCTATTCATCTATTGAAAATATAATAGTAGATAGTGATAGCTCTATTACTAAAGGTGGGGTAGTTATTTTGAGTGATACTGAAAATTTAGATGGAAATATATCTACCAGATTAGAAAAAGCAAAGAATTTGATAGAAAATGAATAAAACAGTAGATATTAAAACAAAATCAATAGAAGAGTTAAAAAAAATAAGTAGCTCATTGCGTAAAAAAATAATTCAAACTGTTAGTACAAATGGTGGACACCTTAGTAGTAATTTAGGTGCAGTTGAGCTAATTGTAGCCATGCATTATGTCTTTAATTCAAAACAAGACCCATTTATTTTTGATGTTTCGCATCAATCATATACACACAAGTTACTTACTGGTAGGTGGGATGCATTTTCTACACTAAGAGAGTATAACGGCATTAGTGGATACACAAAGCCTAGTGAATCTAAATATGACTATTTTATTGCTGGACATAGCTCTACATCTATATCGCTAGCATTGGGTGCGGCAAAAGCTATAGCTCTTAAAAATGAGCAAGAGATAAGAGTTCCTGTTGTGCTTATTGGTGATGGTGCCATGACTGCGGGAATTGCATATGAAGCATTAAATGAGTTAGGAGATATAAAACTACCTGTTATTATAATACTCAATGACAATAAAATGAGTATAGCAAAACCAATTGGAGCTATAAGTAAGTTTTTATCACATGCAATGGCGGGTGATTTGTTTCAAAAGATTAAGAAAAAGATGGAGCATTTTTTACAATATTTACCGCAAAGTGCTACTTATATGGCAAAGAAGTTTGAAGAGAGTTTGAAACTTATAACTCCCGGTATACTTTTTGAAGAGTTAGGCATAGATTATATTGGTCCAGTTGATGGTCATAGCATAGAGGAGCTTATAAGGGCTTATAGGTTAGCTAAAAAGTTAAAAAAACCGGTGATAATACATGCTCAAACTCTTAAAGGCAAAGGGTATGAAATAGCAGAAGGATATGAAGAGAATTGGCATGGTGTTGGTCCATTCGATATTGATAGTGGCAAGTCAGTTAAAAATGATAAAAGTAAAAATAGTGCTACATCTACCTATAGTAATGCTCTTTGTAGCCTTGCAAAAAAATATAAAAATGTAGTTGGTGTAACCGCTGCTATGCCTACGGGTACAGGAATAAACAGATTAATAGAAAAGTATCCGAGTCGTTTTTGGGATGTTGCTATTGCCGAACAACATGCGGTTACCTCAATGTCTGCTATGGCAAAAGAGGGGTTTAAGCCTTTTATAACTATATATTCTACATTTTTACAACGAGCATATGATCAAGTTATTCATGATGCATGTATTATGAATTTAAATGTTATTTTTGCATTAGATCGTGCTGGTATTGTTGGAGAAGATGGCGAAACTCATCAAGGAGTTTTTGATATTTCATATTTAAACGCTATTCCAAATATGACTATTTTTGCACCAAGAGATGATGAAAGCATGTATCGCGCTGTGGAGTATGCTTATAGACATGAGGGGCCATGCTCTTTTAGGTACCCAAGAGGTTCATTTTTAGATTGCAATAATGCTAAAAATCTGCCTTTTGAGTTAGGGAAATCACAACTTCTAAAAGATGGTATTAACAAAACTCTTCTTATAGGCTATGGTAATGGTGTAGGAAAAGCAGTTAAAGTAGCAAAACTTTTAAAAAAAGATGGATTAGATTGTGCTATTTTAGATTTAAGATTTGTTAAACCAATTGATGTAGACATGTTAAAAAAACTCTCTTGTAAATATAGAGATTGGTTTATTATAAGTGATAGTAGCAAAGTTGGTGGGGTCGGGTCAATATTAACTAGTCTTAAAAATAGTTTTGGCTGGGATAGTGTAAAAGTTACAAGTTTTGAATATGAAGATAAGTTCATAAAACATGGTAGCTCAAAATTAGTTGAAGAGTATTTAGAAATTTTACCAGAGCAGATAAAAAAGAGAATTATAGAGATCTTAAACCCAACCAGATAAAAAATATACAACCCAAATTCAGAAGAAGATTTGAATGATAGAAGAGTTTTTGGTGGAAATCCTCATG
>JAERRW010000054.1 GCA_016735235.1 Sulfurospirillum sp.
TTTTTTGATAAACTATAAAAATTTACTCCTGCTACAGCTCTCACATGTAAAAAATCTTTTTTTACTAGCTCTTTGATATGAACTATGCTTTTATCTGAAAAACTTACATTTACATCATCAAAACTTTGAGGTCTTTTAGCTATGATATTTAAAATCTCTTCTTTTGTAAAATCTCTTTTTTCTTCACTATAATTTTTTTGATATGTTAAACTAATTGGAAGAGAATCTAAAATATTTGTTAACTCTTTTAATCTTTTTATGCTTACACTTTTTACATTATAGGCAGGTGGTCTATCTATTGTGCCAATATCTATCCTGTCTGGTTTGATCTTTTTTAAAATATCTCCAAGTTTTTCAAACTCTTTTTCTTTGTCATTAATGCCTTTTACTACTAATATTTCTATGACTAGCTCTTTGTTGTATATTTTTCTAAATTTTTTTATACCTTTTATAATATCTTCTACATGTAAGCCCTCAATAGGTCTATCTATTTTTTTAAAACACTTTTGACTTACACAATCTAGTGATAGTTTTACTATATCGATCTCTTTTAATATCTCTCTTGTCTCTTTACATGTAATAGTTGATGCATTTGAGAGTATAAGTATTTTTGATTCTTTTTTGATTAGATGGAGTTCTTGTATCAGTTCTTTCATGTATGGATAAAGGGTCGGCTCTCCATTTGCAGTAAGAGTTATAACATCTATATTGTCATATTTTGTGAGAGCTTTTTTTATGTTTATGACGACTTCTTTTACCGAAGGAGGGTTGTGTATTGTATCTACTGGTTTTGCGCCTTGTAGCTCACAGTAGACACAGTCAAAATTGCACTGCTTAGTATCTGGACTTAAATCTATACCAATTGATTGACCAAATCTTCTAGAAGTAATTGGCCCAAATACTATTTTGCTCATAACTATCTTTTTGTTTGAGACTGTACTTCTTTTATAAAGTACTTTGCATTTTCTACTGGAATATCTGGGAGTATTCCGTGACCCAAATTAAATATATGTCGTCTATTATCCATAGTCTTGACTATCTTTTTAATGCCATTTTTTATAGCTTTTTGACTGTAAAGTCTTGTTGGTTCCATATTTCCTTGAAGAACATATTTATCACCTAGTTTCTCTTTTGCTAACTCTAATGGAGTTGACCAATCGACTCCAAATACATCAAAATCACCATCAATTCTATCTAAATAACCGCTAATTCCTTTAGGAAACATGATGATGGGTACATGTGGATACTTAGTTTTAATATGAGATGCTATCTCTTTCATGTAGTTCCAACTAAATTCAAAATATGTATCTTCTTCAAGGGCGCCAGCCCATGAATCAAAAATCATAACAGCATCTACTCCACTCTCAATTTGTCTTGACATGTAAATTTTAATAACTTCTGTTACTTTTTTAAGCAATGCATGTACAAATTTAGGTTGAGAATAAACAAGTTTTTTTACAGTAGTATAAGTTTTGGTTCCTTGCCCTTCTATCATGTAAGTCGCAAGAGTCCAAGGAGCTCCACAAAAGCCTATAAGAGCTTTATCGGATGCGAGCTTGCCACGAGTTAAGCGGATAGTTTCATAAACATACTCTAGTTTTACAACGGCCTCTTCAACACTAAGGGCATTTAAATCTTCCATAGTTTTGATAGGTTTTGGAAATAACGGACCTTTGTCTTTTATGAATTTTAACTCCATTCCCATCTCCATAGGAACAACTAATATATCACTAAAAAGTATAGCCGCATCAACACCTAGTATATCTATTGGTTGAAGTGTTACTTCACAAGCTTTGCTTGGATTACGGCACAAAGATAAAAAATTACCAGCTTCTTCTCTTACTTTCATGTACTCTGGTAGGTATCTTCCTGCTTGTCTCATCATCCACACCGGCGTATGAATTGTCTCTTTACCAAAACATGCATCTATAAAAATTTTACTCATTTTGTTCCAATCTACTTATAAAAAGTATTTAAAATATAATTACTCTTCCATCTCAATCCACTTTTGTGCAATACGCACAGAGTTTGTGGCAGCACCCACTCTAAGCTGATCGGCAACACACCAAAGATGAAGAATGTTGTCTCTGCTAATATCTTTTCTAATGCGACCTACATAAGTCTCATTTGTATCACTTGCTATTACCGGCATTGGATACTCATTTTTATTTGGGTCATCTAAAACTATTACATTTGGAGCATTTTTTAAAGATTGTATCGCTTTTTCTACACTTATTGAATTTTCAAAATGAATAGTTATAGATTCGCTATGACTTCTAATAACTGGTACTCTAACACATGTAGCACTTACTTCTATATTTTTACCAAGTATTTTTTGAGTTTCATTTACCATTTTAATCTCTTCTTTTGTATAATCATTCTCTAAAAAAACATCAACATGAGGAATTACATTTAATGCTATTTGGTGTTGAAATATTTTTGATTTACTCTCACTAAGTTTAAAAGCAAAAAAATCTTGCATTTGAGATACCAGCTCTTCCATGCCTGCTTTTCCCGCACCACTTACGGCTTGATAAGTGCTAACATCTACTCTTGTAATATTATAAATATCATCAAGTGGTTTAAGAACTTGCACCATTTGTATTGTGGAGCAATTTGGGTTTGCAATAATCCCACTATTTTTCCAATTTTTAATATCATTTGGGTTGCATTCGGGTACTACCAAAGGAACATCGGGATTCATTCTAAAGTGACTTGTGTTGTCTATAACAACTGCTCCAGCTTCTGTTGCAAACTTTGCAAAATGAGCAGAAATAGAACCTCCAGCACTAAAAAATGCAATTTCTACCTCTTTTTCTTCAAAAATACCCTCAGTCAACTCTAAAACTTTGTAATATTTTTTTCTATACTCTATTTCAACTCCAACACTTTTGCTTGATGCTAATGGTATTAGATTATTAATTGGAAAATTTAACTCATCTAAAACCCTAAATAACTCTTCACCTACTGCGCCGGTAGCTCCTACTACTGCTACATTATACTTTTTCACTGCTATCCTTTTAAACTATATTTTTTTATTTTTTTATCTAACGATGATATACTTATGCCTAATATCTTTGAGCTTTTTTTAATATCGTTATTGACGCTTTGTAATACTTCTTTTATTAACTCTTTTTCCATTTTGTCTATATTTTTAGTTTTATTTGTATTTCTGCTATCTAAGAAAAGATCTTTTAGGCTAATAAAACTATTATCGCTTAAAATTGCAGCTCTCTCAACAACTGAAATCAACTCTCTAATGTTGCCCGGCCAATTATAACTATGGAGTTCATTAAGTGCTTCTTTTGAAAATTCTAACTCTCCAAGAAGATATTTTTCACATATATTTTTCAAAATATGATTTGCTATTGGTTTTATCTCTTCTTTTCTTTCTCTCAATGGTGGTATTAAAATTGGAACTGTATTAAGCCTATAGTATAAATCTTTTCTAAATTTACCATTAGCTATCGATTGGTGTATATTAGTATTTGTCGCACTTATTATGCGAACATCTATTTCTATCTCTTTAGTGCCACCTATTTTAGTTATAACTTTTTCTTGAAGTACTCTTAAGAGTTTTGCTTGAAGAACAATAGGCATTTCTGTTATTTCATCTAAAAAAAGAGTTCCACCATGAGCTACTTCAAAATAACCTTTTTTCGAAGTTGTAGCATCTGTAAAAGCACCTTTTTCATAACCAAAAAGCTCACTTTCTAAAAGATTTTCTGGAATAGCGGCCATATTTATAGCTATAAATTTATCTTTTATTCTTGGCGAGTTTTTATGCACATAATTAGCAAATAACTCTTTTCCAACACCGCTTTCACCCATTAGTAAAACAGAAATATCTGTTCTTGCCACTTTTTTAGAGAGTTTTAGAGTTTTTTCTAAAGCTGGTGAACTAGCTACAAAATCAGTATTGTTTTTTTGAACTACTGTTTTTGAAATTGTTTTTATTTTTTTTCTTATTTTTGCTTGTCTATTTATAGCATCTACTAAAGTGTCAACTTCAAAAGGTTTAGTTAAAAAATCTTTTACACCAAGTCGCACAGATTCAATAGCACGATTAAGTGTAGCATTGCCAGTTATTATTATAATATCGTAATGACCATCTAACTCTCTTATAAACTCTATGCCATCCATGTAAGGCATATTTATGTCAGTTACTATCAAGTCTACGCTATCATCTATTTTTTTAAGTGCATCTACAGCACTTTTGTATGTTGCAATAGAGAACTCTTTATGCTCAGCTAAAGCAAACTCTAGAGATTTTCTCATATTTATATCATCTTCTACTATTACTATGTTCATTAAATTAAACCTAAATAATTATTCTATAGTTTTAATATTAGCAAATTGACCTTTAAATTCTACTATAAATTTTGTTGGTATTATTATTAACACTGTTTTTTCTATTATGCCTTTTGTCTCTATAACTGTGTAATTTACTACATTAGTACTCATAGGATAGAAACACTCAAGAAGTTTATCAAAGTTTTTGTTTAAAAAATACTCTGCTGATCGATACTTTTTCTTTGAGACATCTAATTGACATAAAAATTTATACTTTTTTACATCAACTACTTGCATTAAGGAAGAGATATTTCTCTCCTCATATACTACAGTTCTATTTTCAGTAGCTACTTTGTATGAAAACCAAAAGCTTTCAGCTCCAAAAAGGCCACATGTAAAGATAGTTAGTAGCCAAAAATTTCTTGCCACCTAGTACCATTCATTACTAACTCCATTCTTACAATAAATAGACCATCTTTAAAAGTATGTTCCGTTATTGATGCATTTTTTACAAGACCATTTACTTGAGAAACAATCCTTGAGTCATAAAGTGCTGCATTTTTTACAGTATCTTTTGCATTAATTTGGACCCCATAAAGCTTTTCAGCCATTTGGCGATAAGCATCTGCAACTGCCGCTCTTTTTGCTAATGCCTTAGCTTGAGCAGGTGAAACAGTATTTTGAGGAGCAATTCCCTCGCCATTTACCGCAAAAACTCTGTCGGGGCTATTGTTTAGAAAAACAAACTTATCTTTCTCTTCAGGAGAGTCTTTTGCCTCTTCTTTAGTAAGCTTTTGATTAACAGTCTCTGGCTCTTCTTTTTGTGTTGGTTCTGTTTGAGTAGCCACACACCCAGAAGATAACATAAGTATTCCAGTTCCTGCAAATAGCGAAATTATCCATTTGTTCATAACATACCTCTTTATCGATTTGTTATAACAAAGCAAAATCTATTCCATTTTTATTTAAATATTTTTTATTCTTTATCATCATTTTCATTATCTTCACTATTTTCAACCTCTTTTTTAGGACATGTTGCTATGCTTTTTACTACATCTTGTCCAGAAGTATTGACAACTATAACACCACTTGTATTGCGTTCTGCTTTTCTTATAGTCTCCATGTCGACTCTTATCATTTTGCCTGCATTTGTTAAAGCCATCATGTCTTTTGACTCATCTACCATCAAACAACCAACAACATTTTTACCTGTTCTTATTGTCATTTTCATAGCGATTACTCCACTTCCTCCACGATTTGTCAAGCGATATTTATCAGCTTTTGTTCTTTTGCCAATTCCTTTTTCACTCACAACAAGTATCTCTTGTTTATCACTTTTAATAATATTTCCATCAATTACTTCATCGCCTTCAAGCTTAAACTTAATACCTCTAACGCCTCGTGTATTTCTACCTTGGTCACGAGTCTTCTCTATATCAAATTTAATACATTGAGATAATTTTGTCATCATAAAAAGTTGTTTTACATCTTGGTCTGCTATTTTTGCTGTAATAATACTATCAAGACTATCTAGGTTGATAGCTTTTACGCCATTACTTCTTATATTTGAAAATTCACCTAAATTTGTTCTTTTTACGATACCTTTTTTAGTAAAAAATACTAAAGATTTCTCTTTACTAAAATCTGTAGTAGGAATAATAGATTGTATTTTTTCATCCATTTCAAGTTTTAAAAGATTTACTACTGCTTTCCCTTTTGCTATTCTACTTCCCTCTGGTATACGGTAGACTTTTAACCAATGGAGTTGTCCACGGTCAGTTATAAATAGAAGTGTATCGTGAGTGTTACATGTAAAGAATCTCTCTATAAAATCATCTTCATAAACTGTAACTGCGGTTTTTCCTTTTCCTCCACGCTTTTGCTTCTCATAAGATTTTAATGGAACTCTTTTAATATAACCACGATGAGTTATAGTTACAACTGCTGGTTCATTTGGAATTAAATCTTCCATGTCAATATCATCATAGTTGTCTTCTATTACAGTAATGCGAGGCGATTTAAATTTATCTTGAATTTCAATTAACTCTTCTTTGATAATTGCACCTAAAAGTACTTCACTTTTCAAAATTGCACTTAATTTTTTTATCTCTTTGTGAAGAATTTTAAGTTCATTCTCTATTTTTTCTCTCTCTAAACCAGTTAATCGGTTTAATTTCATATCTAAAATTGCACCTGCTTGTATATCGCTTAATCCAAACTTTTCAACAAGCCCTTCTCTGGCAGATTTTGTATCACTACTAGCCTTAATAAGAGTAATAATCTCATCTATATTATCAAGAGCTATTTTAAGCCCCTCTAAAATATGTGCTTTTGCTTTTGCTTTTTCTAACTCAAATATGGTTCTTCTAATAATTACTGTTTTTCTATGATTTAAAAAGAGTTGAAGAAGTTCTAAAAGTTTAAATACTTTAGGTTCTTTGTTTTCAATAGCGAGTAAAATTACACCAAATGTAACTTCTAAGTTTGTCGATTTATAGAGATTATTCAAAACAATCTCACTCATAGCATCGCGTTTAAGCTCTATTACTACTCTTATGCCTTCTCTATCGGACTCATCTCTAAGTTCACTAATTCCTTCAACTTGTTTCTCTTTTACAAGGTTTACAATTTGTTCTATAAGACGAGATTTATTGACTTGATAAGGGAGTTCATCTATGATAATTATATCTTTATTCCCTTTTTTTTCAATATGTACTTTAGCTCTTATCTTGATTCTTCCTCGACCTGTTGAATATGCATCTAAAATACCTTTTTTGCCAAAAATAATTCCTTTTGTAGGAAAATCAGGGCCTTTTATGTGTGTCATAATTTCATCAAGTTCAATTTTTGGATTTTCAATCATAGCTAAAAGAGCAGGGATTAGCTCGTCCATACAGTGAGGAGGAATATTTGTTGCCATACCAACGGCTATACCACTAGAGCCATTAAGTAGTAAATTTGGAACACGACTTGGAAGAACATCGGGTTCCACCATGCTATCATCGTAGTTAGGTGTAAAATCAACTGTGTCTTTATCTATATCTCTTAATAATTCTTCTGAAAGAGATGTCATTCGTGCTTCTGTATATCTCATGGCCGCTGCATTATCACCATCAATAGAGCCAAAGTTTCCTTGACCATCAACAGAGGGGATTCGCATAGCAAAAGGTTGAGCCATACGAACAAGTGCATCATAAACAGCACTATCGCCATGTGGGTGATATTTACCAATAACATCACCAACAATTCGAGCACATTTTTTATATGGACTGCGTGAGCTTATGCTTAGATCATTCATAGCATAAAGAATTCTTCTATGTACGGGCTTTAGCCCATCTCTAGCATCAGGAAGTGCACGACCTATAATAACACTCATAGAGTAATCAAGATAACTAGCTTTAATAGAATCCTCTATTTTTATAGATTGTATATCTTGGTTATTATCAAAATTGTTTTCCTCTTTTTCCATTTATTTACTACCTTAATATTATTAATTTATTTTATTCTACAAAAATCAACATTAATCCTCAATAAACCCAACATGAGTCAAAATCTACTAATTGAAGACAAATTCTATAAAGATAGGTGTTTAGTCCCCCTTTCTTATGGAATTAAGTTATAATAGTTTAAAAGGAGTTAATTTATGTCAATTATTTTACACCCATGTGCCAAGACAACGCCAAAAATCAGAGAAGAGATATTTAAGTAGCATTAAAAAAACAGATACCAAATCTTTCAAGATCTAATCTATACCGCTGTTTAAAAAGGAGTGGTTTAAATACTTTACCCAAAGAAGTTCAAGATAAAAAACCTATTAAGAAGTTTAAAAATTATGAGATTGGGTTTATTCATATTGATATTGCTCAAGTTCATACAAAAGAGGGTAAAGCATATCTTTTTGTAGGTATAGATAGAAAGACACGCTCTGTT
>JAERRW010000101.1 GCA_016735235.1 Sulfurospirillum sp.
ATGTAAGTGAGAATTATTAAATATGAAGGCAATGGAGGGGTTATGTGTGTTGTGTATTGAGTTTGTACGTTGAAAAAAAACAATATCTTCATTCTTGTTTTGATTTAATATTTTTATACTTTCACTTAAAGCTAAGGAAAAATCTAGAAAAAGAACTTTTTTTCTTAATTGTTCATATCTTATATTATCTGCTTTTTCTTCATAAAAACTATTTGATTTATTTAGTGCAGAGTAACTTTCATATAGAAAAATCATTATTATTGATAATATACCTATAGAAATAATCAACTCCATTAAAGTAAAAGCTTTTTTCATTTTACTTTCAATCTTAAAAATACATTAGAAGAATTATCTATTTTAAATTTTGTTTTTCCTATTTCAAGCATTTCTTCTAAATCAACATCAATCTCAACATCAGTATCAGTATCAGTATCAATACCAGTATTCATACCAAGTTCTTTTAGCTTTTCATACTCTATTGTTGCTTTCATATTTTTTAACTCTCTTCTTAGATCATCTTCAATTACAAAATTCTCCAATAAATCATAAATATCAACACTATCATCTTCAAAACCATAATCTGGATTTGAAATAAAAAAAGAGATATATTGATTTATTGCTATCTTGTCTTTTAATTTTAAATACATATGTGCAGAATTCCCTCTCATTTGCAATAAGGCAGTTATAACTATAGAGATAATCATAACAGCTGTAATTACTTCAATAAGAGTAAAAGATTTTCTACCTTTCGACATGCTCTAAGCCAATACGAATAGCTTCATTTAAAGAAGTTTCACCATTTATTAGTACTTGTAAAAGTTGTGAAGATATTGTCTTAAACCCACTTTTTTCTAACTCTATTTTAATAACATGTTCATCTGTTGTATTTTTAAGTATATTTTTAACATCATCAGTCATTACTAAGAGTTCTCCAATTGATTTACGACCAACATATCCACTATAATTACATATTTTACATTCGTTCGCTTTGTATATCTTAGCGTCAATTGGAATATTATACGCTTTTGAAAGATTTTCATCTATTTTGTCTTCTTGTTTACAGTCATCACACAAGATACGGACTAATCTTTGAGCGAGAATACCTAAAAGAGAAGATGAGATTAAAAATGGCTCTATTCCCATATCAACAAGCCTTAATACTGTTGCTGCTGCTGAATTTGTATGAAGTGTTGAGAAGACCAAATGCCCTGTTAATGCTGCTCGAATTGCAATAGATGCAGTCTCTTCATCACGAATTTCGCCTATCATTATAGTGTCTGGGTCTTGTCGAAGTATAGACCTAAGTGCCGCTGCAAAAGTTAATCCTATTTTTTCATTGACTTGAATTTGTGCAATATTGTCAGATTTATACTCAACTGGATCTTCAACTGTTATAAGGTTTTTTTCTCTACTTTGTACCTCTTTCAAAAATGAGTGAAGAGATGTTGTTTTTCCACTTCCCGTTGGTCCTGTAACCAATATAATTCCATGTGATACTTTAAGTAATTTTTGTATTTTTACTATAAGTCTATTGTCAAATCCCAATTCATCCATTTTTGGTATTTGAGAGCTTTGCATAAGAAGTCGCATAACAACTCTTTCACCATAAAAAGTAGGTAGTATTGATACACGAATATCTAATGTTTCTCCAGCTATTTTTATCTGTGTTCGCCCATCTTGCGGTATGCGTTTTTCTGAAATATCTAAATTAGATATAACTTTAATACGGCTAACAATCAAACTTACAACTTTTTTATCTAAATCAGCATTTTTACTAATTACTCCATCAATACGAAAACGCACCTCTCCTCTTTTTTCTTGCATCTCAATATGAATATCTGAAGCCCTTTTTTTTACCGCTTGGTAAAACATAGCATTTACAAATTTTATAATAGGAGCCGACTCTTCACTTGTTAAAATATCAGATGAAATTCTTAAAAAATCTGTTAGTGAAATATCTTCATCATCTTCTTCTTTTGAAGAGTCCTCTTCCATTGTTGTTATAGCTTTATCTGTGCGAAGCTCTAAAAAAGAGTTATAAAGCCTATCATACGAATCTTCATTTAGTATGTATACCGGATACTTATGTTTCAATTTTGTATAAAAATTACTTGCTTGGGCTAAATATCTCTCGCACATCAAAGCACATACTTCATCATCAATTGTACTAAAAAGAAGATAATTTTTTAAACTTAACTCAAGGGATATATCTTCTACTTCATAAGCTTCTAATTTTAAATTATGAATAGGTTCTGTTGTAAGCATTTTAAATTTTTTCCGATTCTTTTATTCTTGAAAATATTTTATCATTATACTCTTTTTGAATCTTTGATAACTTTCCTAAATCTCTTTGAAGTTCTGATAAATTTTCACTTTTATTTATAATATAAGGAGTCAAAATAACTACTAAGCTATCTTGCTCTACAGATATAGTGGAGGATGTAAAAAGAGCTTTTCCAATAAATGGAATATCGCTTAAAAATGGTACTTTAATAGTAGACTTATTGTCATAAGTCTTAACAAGACCACCTATAATAATACTCTCTCCATGAAGAAGAATAGCTTGTGTTTTAACCTCTTGTTTTGATGTAACTGGTTGTCCTGTTGCATTTTTACTTCCATCATCTAAAATATTTTCTAAAACAGTCTCAATATCAAGTGTTACTTTATCTAAAGAAGATACTCTTGGTTTAATTTTTAGAGTTAAACCTACATCTTCTCTCTTGTATGAAGTTGTTGTACCAGCAGTAGCCGATGTTTGTCCAGAAGAGACAGAGAGAGTTTTTCCAACATATATAGACGATTCTTTATTATTTACACAGAGAATTGATGGATTTGAGATAGATTTAGATGCACCATATATTTGCAAAAAATCGATAGTCGCACCTAATGCAAAAGCATTTTTATCACCTGCGCCTATGGTGGAGATGTATTCTAATACACTCTTTGTTGCAGTAGCTGTTAAATCATTGTCTCCAAAATTGGCACTCATAGCATAAAGTCCAGACGCAGAAACATCTCCTCCTGAAAAACCATATTTTACACCCAACTCTTCCGTATTTTTTCTGTTTATCTCTATTATTCTAGCACGAACATAAACTTGATATTTCTCTTTATCTAACTCTTCTATAATTAGCTCGATTCCTTTAATTGAATCTGGTTCACCAACAACAATAATCGCATTTAACTCTTCATTTGAAGATACATTTGGTTTCATGGTGGGATCTGCAAAAGTCTGTTTTGATATAATTTCATTCAAACTAGTAAGAACTAATTTTGCATCTGAATTTTTAAGATTGTGGATTTTTACTGTTTTATTGATATTTGATTCTACGTCAAGTTTTTCAATTAGAGTCTCTAGTATTGCAACATTCGATCTATTTCCTACAATAATTAAGCCATTAATGCTGTCATGTTCGGCTATGCTTACTTTTTGCGACTCTACTGTTTTGTTAAAAATAGACTTTGCAATATCGTCTAAACGAACTTGAAGTTTTTTTGCTTCAATATGCTTTACGGGAACAATCTTAACTATGAATTTATTATTATCAGATATTTCATCTATAACTTTTTTAATAGTCTCTATATTGCTAGGATAATCTGTAATTAAAATTGTATTACTGCTTTTTATTGTTACTAATTTTGCAGTTTTCGATATTAGATGACGTATTTTTGCTGCCACAGCAGCTACATTCTCATTGTCAAGTCTAATTGGTTGAGTAATCATAAATGAACCATCTAGTTTTTTACCAATTGGCATAACTTTTGTATTGTGTTTTGAACTCTCAACAGATCTAACAACTTCTAAAAAAGAACCTTTTTCTACAAGAGTAAAACCTTTTGATTCTAAAACAGATATTAGTATATCTACAAGCTCATCATCATACACAGGAGATGTGCTTATAAAATTTACAGTGCCTCTTATATTATTATTTATTAAAATATTTTTATCACTAATTTTGGATACTAGTTTTATAAAATCTTGTATCTCCAAATTTGATAAATTAACATTAACTTTTTCTCTTGCAAATACTGTCAATGTTAAACTAAGTATTAAAAAAATTACTTTAATTAATTTCATATATTAGTTCCTTCTCTTGATTATCTCTAAGTACTGTAATTTTTACACTCTTAAGGTTGTTAATATCTTTGTAGATTTGTAATGCGGCTTTATGAGATTCTAATTTTATATTATTTGCCTTTATAAGTATATCATCTTTTTTTAAACCTAAATTACTAAACACTGAATTTTGTTTTATATTTTTAATTTTAAATCCTGTTATTTTATTTCCATTTTTAACTTCTTGCAAATTTATATTTTTAAATATTTTATCTGGATTTTTACTATAGTGTTCTATCTCTCCACGAGTAATATTTGTTTTTATCTCTTTTTCAACATTTGCATCTGGTGAAGATGCTGTTTTCTTGTCCCATAATTTTAAAGTAAAATCTGTATCATTTTTACTCAAGATAACACTACTTGAAAGTATAGTTTTTAGCATATATCCTTTATAAGTCTCTCCTGTCTCTATTATAGATGTTTTTTGAGGTAATGACTCTAGAGCAATTATAATAAAACCTCTGGATTTTGTGCTATATAGTCCTGTTAAAATAAAACTTTCAATGCCTGTATTGTCTTGTTTTTTTGTTTTCTTTTTTGTTATTTTATCTGTTTTTGCAGTTAACATGTTTTTAAAATCTACTATTTTATACTTTGGTAGATAGTTTTTTTGCAAACTCAATTCAACTCCATCACTGGGTAAATACCATAAAATAACTAGCGAGATACTCTTCCCTAAAGCTAATACTATAAGGATTCTCATTATGATTGCAATTAGTTTTTCATTAGAAAGTTTTATCATAAATAAACTCCCCATTTTCATTTTTATTCAACTTTTGTAGTGTGTGTTGATAATCTTGTAACATTAGCTCCGATGGATTAAGAACTACATGTAGCACTCTACCAATAAAATTAAACTCTATGTTCGTCTCCCCAAAATCTCCTAATGCATGAATTTTTATATTTAATGGATTTAAAATAGAGTAAACTATATGAATATTTTCAATATTTAAAGGCAAAAAAGATTGTGCTACAGATGACAAAACAATATTTTCAAAATTTAATGAGTTATATATGCCAAATATTTTTATTGTTACACTATCAATTTTTGCACTTTGTATTTCGTTGTATGAGACATCTAAATACTCAACTTTAAAAGTTAGTAGTCTATCGTCGATTGTTTCTGTGCTAATAATAATATCTATTTTTTGCAATTGCTTTTCAGCAAAATAATAAAAATTACTTTTTGGAGTAAAATACATAATACTTAAAATAAGAAAGATTAGATATAGAAAAAAAACAGTTATTTTTTTTACCATGTTATCTCCAGTTGCAAATCTGTTTTTATAGCGTCTATTCTATTTATCTCAAATTTTGTTATATTATAAGGCTCATTTAGAATTTTATCCATTAAAGAGTTTAACTCTTTAATATTTAAATTTTTGGAACTTAGTAAAATTCCATTTTTACTTTTTTTACTCTGTATTGAAGGGTATTTAGCATCTAAAAATATAAATTTTTTTGTGTATACTTTTTTTAGTCCACTTAATTCAATTGCTAATCTCGAACTCTCTTTGTAGCCATTTTTAACTTGAATTAATTCATTTTTTGCACCATGAAGAATAAATGATAAAATAATCAATAAAACTACAATAAAAAATCCTATATATAGCGGATTAATACGATTCATAAGTCAATTCCTACTTTTAAAATTCCATCTTTTATATCTAATGTAAATTTCATCTGATTTGCTGTAAAATAATCTTTAATTTGAATATGAGTTTTTTCTGATATATTAATAAACTCGGCAGTTAATGTATTATTTTTCAAAATTAATTTTGATAATCTCTCTTTGTCCTGAAGTTTAAATGCTAACATGTATGCTATATATTCTCTAAGTTTTGTCTGTTTTTCGTGAATGCTTTCATACTCTATTAGCATTGATTTATTTTGCAGTATTGTTGGTTTTAAATCATATTTAGAAAAAACTTCATCTTTAAACATGACAATCTCTTTAGTTTTCTGTATTGTTATAAGATATTCCCCAAAAATCAATATAATAATTACAGATAAAATAGCAATCATTTTATAGATAGTAGAACTCTCTACAATATGTGCATATTGCTGTAGTGCAACTTTATGTTTTGAAAGAGTTAAATTATATAAGTTAAGTTCTTCGTTCTCTTTGCTCCATGAAGATGGAACTAGTATGACTAATCCCTCTTTTACATAAAGGTTTTGCTCATCATTTACATGTACAACTCCTTTTAAATTTTTCATCTCACTTTGTGCAAAATGCAGATTAACAATGTTTACATGTGAGATATTTGCTTTTGACAAAGCATCTAAAAGAACTTTATCTTCATATGCAAAAATATAGAACTCATCTCCACTTTTATAAACATAATATCTATAAGTTCCCAAAGGAAGTGTCTCTTCAAAAAGTGATGGAATTAGTCTTTTAGCATCTCTTGCATATTTCACAGGCAACGATACTTTTTTAACCCAATATAGTGATGGAGATAGTATAATATTTACTTTCTCATTTTTAGGAATATTGTACTCTTTATCTGAATTAGGATCTAAAAATATTGTATTGCGTATTGTATTAAATTTTGTAAACAAGCTTAGACTCCTTTCTATCTGGTATGCTATACTCAAATTTTACCTTTGAATTATATTCACCTTTTGTAATGTCTAAATAGATATTTAAGTGTGGCTCAAAAATACTTGTGTTGAACATACTTAACATGTTTTTCTCATCATCATTTAAATCTATACTTTCGATAGAGTAATAAAAATCATTACTTAATTCAATTGCTCTTTGGGTATCGCATCTAAGCAGTATTTCCCAAACTTCTGCTGCTGCATAATTTAAATCTACTTTATATAAATCTTGTGAATTTTCATAAAAATATAAAAAACTTTTAAAATCAATATCTTCGATATTGTTATCATAGTAACTATTTTCATAAAAATCTATTGCTTCAGAAAAATGCTTGTATGAAACAATATAGTCTCTAAATAAATCTGGTTTTTCATCAAATATAGCACTCTTATACAAATTATCTTCCTTGACATCAGTCATTAGATCTAAAAGAATATCAACAAAACTACTGCTAACCATAGACTTACCTACATACTGCTTTAAGGATTCTGCTCTATTTATATTAATAATGTTTTCATGACTAACCAAACTGTTGAGATCAAATTTTGATCTAGCACTCTCAAGTCGTATGTTTATTATTATTCCAGAATGTTCAAAAGCTATAAATGAATTAGTTTCCAAAAATTCATTTAACATGTCTGCGGAATTTAAACTATTTAGATCATCTGATTCATGTATAAATGTTAAAATATCATCTAATATAATACTCGTTTGGTGTAAAAAAATCTCTTGCTTAACATAATGTGAAGCTTTATTTATATGTTTTAATCCTACACCTAGACTAAATAAAATTAAAACTACAAACAGAAGTGTTACTAGTAAAGCTATACCTTTTTTGCTTGAATATCTCATTTAGCCAATACTCATGGAAAAAATAGGTAAAAGCATTGCGGCAACTATAAAGCCTATACTTCCGCCTACAAAAAGCATTAATGCGGGCTCTAGTAGAGTTAATAAAATATTAATTTTATCTCTATTCTCTTCAAAATATAGTTCGGCAATATTGCTTAAAACATTAGTAACTTGAGAAGTCTCTTCTGCTAAAGCTATAGACTGTATGAAAGCATAATCTAAATCTATGCCTAGATTTTTATTATTAAGTGCATCTGAAAGCAACTTGCCTTCAACAACATTTTTAGCAGCTAGAAGGAAAATTTTCTTTATTACTAAATTATCTAAAATATTTGCACTTAAATTTATAGTTTCTACAAAAGAGACACTTGAACGAGTGAGTAATGAAGCAATATATGAGAATCTTGCGAGTTCATTTTTTTCTGTAATATCTCCAAAAAAAGGTAGCTTAAGAATAAAGTAGTGAATAAAATATTTGAATTTATAACTTTTTTTAAGAAAAAATGCAAATGTAGCAATAAAAATAAAAATAAGCCACAATATAGTAACAAAATTTGTACTAAAAAAATCTCCCATTGCAATAACTACTTTTGTTGGTGTAGGAAGTTCTTGATCCATGCTTTCAAAAATACCAGTAATTTGAGGTACAACAAAAGTTAGCATAAAAACTATCATAACTAAAGATACAACAATCATAAAAGTTGGATAAGCAAAAGCGCCTTTTATATCTTTAATTATTTTATCTTGTTCTTTTAAAAATCTTGATAACTCCATAAGAACTTCATCAAGTATACTTCCATTTTCACTAACTTCTATTGATTTTTTAAAAAATTCAGGCAAAACTGCAACATTTTGAGACTCTAAAGCAGTATAAAAATTTTTTCCTTCATTTAAGTGCGTGCTAACTGTATTTAAAAATAACTTCATCTTTTTATTTTTTTCATAGTGTGTCTGAACAATTTTAAGAGCAGAAACTATAGTGATACCTGAGCGAATATACATAGAGAGTTCACGAGATAAACTTGCTAAATCTTTAGTAGAAATTTTGTATTTACGATTTAAAATAAACTCTTTATTAAAAGTTGATGTCTCTTCATTAACACTCTCATAAATAATTTTTTTAGCTCTTATTTTACTTTTTGCTTCGCTAAGTGAACCAGCTTCGATCTTGTCGCTTACTTTTTTTCCTAAAGAATCTACACCTTTATACTTAAAAATCATCTTAAAATTTCCTGAATTAAATTTTCTTTTTTCTCTAACGCATCTTCTAAAGAGTTATAAATAAGTGTGGGTTGCAAATAACTTGTAAAATCATAAGCTTTATCTTTATACTCTACTATGATTTGATCCCCTACTCCTTGAGCATCTAGCATGTAAGAGAAACATACATCTTGAGTTATCCCTTCACTATCAAAATATATTTTTTGATTCTTCATTTCCAAGCCACTGTAAAAATTATAATTATAAGTTAGAACACTTCTGTCTAAAAAAGTATCAATACTTTTAAATACAATATCATCTACTAAAATTTTACAAATTTTACAATCATCCAAGCAGAGTAACTCTATATTTTCATTATAATTTATTTTTAGCAAATTCTCATTTAAGTTTTCTAAATTTAATTTAATTTCAGATGTAGAGCCTATTTTTTTTAAACTACCTACAGATATAGTATAAATAACACCAATAATTACTATTACTATCATTAACTCTATAAGAGAAAAGGCTCTACTCATATCGGCATAACTCTACTTACACTCACTCATTTTAATATCAGCGGATACTCCTTCTCCACCCTCTTTTTTATCTGCACCAAGTGAAATTATTTCAATAGAATTTTCATTATTTAAATATATAAAATTATTGCCCCAAGAATCTTTTGGTAATTTTTTATCTTTAAAATACTCCTTGTCAGCTAGCAACTCTAAACCGTCATCTGTTGATGGGTAGATACTATTGTCTATTTTGTACATGTCTAATGCGCCGTTATATATGCTTTTCATTTGAACACACACCAAATTTCTTTTTGCTTCTTCGCCTTTGCCTGTTAAACTTGGCATTACCATGGCTGCTAAAAGACCTAAAATAACTATAACTATCATCAACTCGATAAGAGAAAATGCTTTTCTTTGCATAACACACCTTTATATTTTATTATATTTTATCTAAATTAAAGTTTTAGCTTGATTAAAGTAAATTTTTTTATTTTTACATGTTAGTAATAAATTTAAATAATCTTTCCTATTTACCACTTCTGCACCTAAGCTAATAAGGTGATCTGTTGGCATTTGACAATCTATAAAATCGCCACCATTTTTTTGCATCATAGAACACAAAGCCCAAAGAGCTACTTTTGAAGCATCACTAATTTTGCTAAACATAGATTCTCCACAAAATACAGATCCAATTTGAATACCATACAAACCGCCCACAAGTTTTTCATCTTGATAACACTCAATAGATTTTGCATGTCCTTTTACATGTAAAAGAGTATAAGCTTTTTTCATCTCATCGCTTATCCATGTATCTTTTCTTAAATGTTTACATGTTGAGATAACCTGTTCAAAGTTTGTATTATATTTTATATTAAATTTCTTTTTTGATTTCTTTAGTGATTTTGTAACTCTAAAATTATGAGGAAAAAGCAAAAGTCTTGGATTTGGCGACCACCAAAGAATTGGATCATTTTTACTATACCATGGAAATATGCCATGCTCATAAGCACTTAAAAGTCTCTTTTCGCACAAATCTCCTCCCCAAGCTAAAAGACCTTTGTTGCTTGCTTTATATGGATCAGGAAAGATATATTCTTTATCTAAAAGTTTAGGAATCTCTAGTGTCATATTTAAATACTAATACTTTTTTTTCATAATCAATCTTAACCATTCCACCATGTTTTAGTTTACCAAAAAGTATCTCATCACTTAATGGAGTTTTTATCTCATCACTTATAACTCTTTGCATGACTCTAGCACCAAGCTCTTTAGAGTACCCTTTGTCTGCTAGATACTCTTTAGCTTTAGTTGTTATTTTTATTTTAATATTTTTTTCTGTTAGTTGCTCTTCTAATTCCATAATCAATTTTTCCACTACAAAAATCATCATTTCAATTTTTAAAGTATTAAAATAAACAATAGCATCAAGGCGATTCCTAAATTCAGGAGTAAAAAAATCTTTTATTGCACTGTTTGTTTTGTAGGCATCTACTTTAGTAAAACCAACTTGATTTGTCTCTTTTGTTCCTAAATTTGAAGTCATAATAATAGTTACATTTCTAAAATCTATTTTATTTGCATTGTTGTCAGTTAAAGTCGCACTATCAAATACTTGTAAAAGAATATTTAGTAAATCAGGATGAGCTTTCTCTATTTCATCAAGCAAAAGTACACTATAGGGATGTTTTTTTATAGCTTCGGTAAGTTGTCCACCCTCTTCATAGCCCACATATCCTGGAGGTGAGCCAATAAGTCTACTAACTGTATGCTTCTCCATGTACTCACTCATATCAAATCTTTCAAAATGTATGCCTAACTGTTTTGCTAACTGTTTTGCTACTTCTGTTTTTCCTACTCCAGTGGGCCCACTAAATAAGAATGAGCCAATAGGGCTAGTGGGATTAGATAAACCAGCTCT
Organism: Sulfurospirillum sp.; assembly: GCA_016735235.1. Taxonomy (GTDB): domain Bacteria; phylum Campylobacterota; class Campylobacteria; order Campylobacterales; family Sulfurospirillaceae; genus Sulfurospirillum_A. The sequence continues at coordinate 11,214 of JAERRW010000101.1, forward strand.
ACTTCTTTTTATTGCAACTACTAAATTCTCTATAGCTTTGTCTTGACCAAATACTTTATTTTTTAGTTTAGACTCCAAATCTCTCATTATGTTAGTCTCATCACTGCTAACACTTCTACTAGGTATATTAGCAATGCGTGCTAAAATAGTCTCTATATCTTTAATATTTACTGATTTTCTCTTGTTTTTTTGAAGATGAAAAGATGCTCCTACTTCATCTATAAGGTCAATAGCAGAATCTGGTAAAAACTTATCGTTAATATATTTTTTAGCCAACTCTGTTGAGCTTTTTAAAATTTTTTGAGAGTATTTTACTCCATGATGCTCTTCATAACGACTTCTAAGTCCAAGTAGAATCTTATAAGTATCTTCCACACTAGGTTCGCTAACATCTAATTTTGAAAAACGACGAGACAAGGCTCTATCTTTATCAAAAAAGTTTCTATATTCACTGTATGTAGTAGCACCTATACACTTAATATCACCAGTTGCTAAAGATGGTTTTAATAGATTAGATAAATCCATAGAGCCACCACCAGTAGCTCCCGCTCCAACTATAGTATGAATCTCATCAATAAAAAGTATAGACTTCGGTTTTGCTTTGAGTTCACTTAGAACATCTTTAAGTCTTTTTTCAAAATCCCCTCTATATTTTGCACCACTAAGAAGTGAGCCAATATCTAAAGCATAAAGTTTTGCATTTTCAAGTATTTTAGGTGTCTTCGATGAAGATATCTTTAGAGCTAACCCTTCAACAATAGCAGTTTTTCCCACACCAGCTTCTCCTACTAAAATAGGATTATTTTTTTTGCGACGACATAAAACCTGCATAAGGCGTTGTACCTCATCGACTCTACCTATGAGAGGGTCTATCTTCTCTTGTTTGGCTAACTTTACTAAATCGATAGTGTACATTTCTAATGCACTCTTTTTGTCTTCTTTTCTAACTTCATCTTTTAAAGATGGGTCTTCACGCTTTGTTATAATTTCCAATATATCTGATTTTTCAATGCCATACTCCTGAAGAAGCATCATGCTATAAGAGTGTTTTTCATCAAAAAGGGCCACTAACATATCGCTTAGATTTGCCTCACTTTTGCCTGAACTTTTTACTTGTATTATCATACTCTCTATAACTCTTGTTAGAGATACTGTCTCAAATGGTTGAAAATTATTTTCTTGAGGAATTTTGTTTATATATTGAGCAAAATAGACTTGTAAATTTTGTCTAAGTGTATTAATATCTACTCCAGATTCCTTAAGAATTTCTACTATATTGTTATTATAAATAAGTGTAAAAAAAATATGTTCTATAGTTATATATTCGTGATGATTCTTCTTGGCAAAATTAATAGCATCGCTAAAAATAGAATTTAATTCTGAATTTACCATTACTCTTCTTCCATTATTGCTCTTAGAGGGAATTTATTTTTTTTTGCTAGATTTAAAACTTGAGCTATTTTTGTTTCTGCTATCTCGTATGTAAAAACTCCACAAAGTCCAGTTCCACTATTGTGAATACGAAGTGTAATTATATATGCATCCTCTTCACTTTTAGAAAATATACTCATAAGAGTACTAACCACAAACTCCATACTAGTATAATTATCATTGAGAAGTATTACTTTATACATCTTAATTTTTTTTAACTCAATCTCCTCATTTAATTCAGGTTTTAGTTGATTCATTGAGCTTTTATCTTTTCAATATCTTTTTTTATAATATCTGTCTCTATTGCACCTATGTAAAATTTGTTACTTAGACTTGATTCATAAATATCTGTAATATTTTGATATGCTCCATCTTTTAAAACTACCTTAAATGGAATTTGTACTGCTGGTTTGTAATCAATATCTTGAGTTATTGTATTGACTATTTTATCGTTATCTGGTGAATTGACTATAAAATAATAAGCATTAAATTTTCTAGTAAAATTATCTACTACATATTTATCGGTAACCGACTCAAGGTAGGTAAAACCTATCAAAAAAACATCTTCACTATTTTTTAGTTGAAAATTCATAATATTTGATGCCTCTTTTTGACATGTTACACAAAAAGTTCCAAAAATATCTAATATAAGTATTTTACTCTCATCGCCCTCTAAAACAAATCCACCATTTTTTCGCAAAAGAGTTATTTTACTGCCTACCACACTAGTAAGCTCTATCTTCTCTCCATCTTTGTAGACAGGTTTTTTAGCACTTCCTTCTTTAACACCACATCCAGTAAAAATAAAAATTACAATAAAACTAAATAGTACTTTCCAAATTTTCATATCATCACCTTACTTTTTTTAAATTCTATCAACAAATAGTAAACAATTTATTTATAAAAGTGATTTTTCATAGCAACTTGTGCTTCACGATTTGCTGTTTTTCTTTTTAAGTCTTCTCTTTTATCATGGAGCTTCTTGCCTTTTGCTAAAGCTATCTTTATCTTTACAAAGTTTTTATGATTAAAGTACATGCTAGTTGGTACTATGCTTAATCCATCTTTTGTAGTTTTTTCAAATAACCTTCTTATCTCTTTGTTGTGTAAAAGCAATTTTCGTTCACGCCTCTCATCGGGACGATAATGTGAATGTGTTGTTTCAAGGTTAGATATATGGGCATTAAATAAAAATGCTTCACCCTTGATAATTTTTACAAAAGAGTCTTTTAAATTCACTCTTCCCAATCTTATCGCTTTAACTTCACTTCCTCTTAAAGCCATACCAGCTTCATAACTATCGAGTATTTCGTAATCATGATATGCTTTTTTATTTCTTGCTACTGTTTGCCCCATGTATATCTTTTGTCCTCTAATTTCTCATCTTAGTATTAAGGGCTACACTTAAAAAAACTACTTCCACTTCCACTAAAGTACCAGCCTTCATTTCTATACTCTTCTAACTTGCCATAAAGGCTCAAAGATGCTACAAGAAGATCATTTAGTTTAATGTCATCATAGCTACTCAATAACTCTTTTGAGTCTATTTTAGCCATTTTTTTAGCTAACTTTACATCTATATTATAATTTTTTCTAAAAGCCCTATAAACAGTGCCTGTGTTGCACTGTATGTCTGGTGTAATTGTCTCAATATGCAGAGATTCTTCTTTGTACTCTTCTACTATTTCGCCCATACCACTTACATTTGCACTTTTATAGCCATAGATGAAAAATGGAACATCAGCTCCAACTTTAAAACCTATTTTTGCTAACTCTTGATTATTTAGTTGCAAGTTTGCTTCTTTATTTATCATGTGTAAAAATGTAGCTGCATCACTACTTCCACCACCAAGACCTGCAAATAGTGGTATCTTTTTTTCTACATGTAAAGCCTTACATGCAAAAAATTCTTTTAACTCTTTTTCAAATCCAGCTTCACAAGTCAATACATAAGCTTTATAAATACTATTTTGTTTTAACTTACAACCAAACTCTCCAATAAGCTCAAACTCGTCATCACTTTTTTTCTCTATAAACTCTAACTCATCATAAAGATTTTTTACCAAGATAAAACGAGAAACAATCTCATGATTACTCTCTCTTTTACCAACTATTTTTAAAAAGATATTAACTTTTGCATAGGCTCTCACTTTTTCTTTATCTTCTTACTTAATGTTTTAAGTGCATCTATATCTGCTTTATCGTTTTTTGCTTCAATATTTACTTTTTTTATCTCTAATTGTAGCTCTTCACGAAGTATAAGTATATCACTTGGTGCATCAAAACCAATACGAACAGAACTTTTTGATATATCCATGATTCTTAATGTTATCTTTTTATCTAAAATAACTGCTTCACCAATCTTCCTTGATAGCATTAACATAATTTCACCTTATTTAATATATATTTAACTCTCTCTTGACCATCTTCTATCTCAATCAAACTTAACTCATCTCCCAAAACTATTTTATACAATCCTCTCTCTCTTTTTTTAAAATTATTAACATAGATTTTTTTGCCTAACTCTATATCTTTTATATCACTTAAGTATTCATTACTCTTTATGTCCATAAAACTAAGTGGATTCAATGCTTTTTCATCTTCATATACAAACTCACCTTCGCTTAGGCGCTCTAATGCACTCAAACAACCATCAAAACCAAATTTATTTGCAATAATTTGACCCATACTTCTTATGTATCCACCTTCACTTATAGTTATCTTAAAAGTTAAAAATGGGTGCATGTAGTGAAGAATTTTAAAGTCATATATATTACTTTTAATAGCATTAAGCTTAAACTCTTTATTGTTACGAGCTAAAAAGTAAGCGCGTTTTCCATCTATTTTTTTAGCACAATACTTTGGTGGAAGGTACTCTATTTCTCCATACATGTTGTCTTCAATAATCTTTAAAGAGTCATCTGCAAAAGGCATTATTTCTACTACTTTTTCCACTTTTTCAATATCGAGTGTGGGGCTAGTTGCTCCTAGCCATAAAGTAGCACGATATGATTTTTGCTTTTTATTTAAAAAACGAAATAGCTTTGTATATTGACCAAAAGCTACTATTAGAACCCCTTTAGCAAAAGGATCAAGTATGCCTGAAAATCCAGCTTTTTTTACACAATATTTGCGTTTAATTTTCTTTAAAAACATATTAGATGACATGTTAATAGGTTTATTTGCAACAAATAGCCTATTCATTATATCTTCTCTACAAAAGATGCGACAATATCTCTTTTAGTTCCTGAGAAATTAATTTTTAATTTAAACTCTCTTTTGACTTTTCCTATTTCAAAGATACGCCCTATACCAAATATTTTATGTTTTACTAAATCACCTTTTTTATAAGATGTAGTTTTTTCCAGTACAAGTGATCCTTTACAGACTCCACTCTCTTTTAAAAATCTGCTTTTAGTAAGTCTTGTTCTTTTTCCTTTGTAAAATCTGCTCTTAGAGAAACTAAATGTTAGCTCCTCTTTAGCTCTTGTTATTGCAACGTATCCTAATCTTCTCTCCTCTTCAATATCACTTCCATCGCCAACAAGCGGTAAAAAACCCTCCTCCATACCTATAACAAATAGATATTCGAACTCTGAACCTTTACTTGCATGAATACTCATAATAGAGATGCTCTCTTCGTCTATGCTCTCTTGATCGCTTTGAAGTGCTAAGTCATTCAAAAACTCATCTACACTCATTTGTGGATTTTGTTTTACCGTATCTCTGAATAGTCCATAAAACTCATATATATTTGATACACGCTCTAGTGAATCGGGAAGTCCTTCATAATACTTTTTTATACCAAAAAGATTCTCTAATTCATCTATAATATTACATGTCGCCTGATTTGATACCTCAATGAGTTTTTGCAAATTCTCACTAAATTCCATTAAAGAGTTATAGCACTTTTTGCTCATCATTGACCTTATTTCATCATGATGATGTGTGATGTATTGATAGATAGATAGATTTTTTTCATATGCTCCTTTAAGTATCTTATTTATAGTAATTTTACCTAATCCTCGTTTTGGTCTATTTATAACTCTTTTGATAGAAAAATCATCATTCGCATTTGCAATAATTCTAAGATAAGAGATCAAATCTTTTATCTCTGTTCGCTCATAAAATTTGACTCCTCCAACCATGTTATAAGGTATACCAATACGGTTTAGTCCCTCTTCAAGTGAACGACTCAATGCATTGATGCGATAAAGTATTGCAATATTTCTAGGATTAACTCCTTTGTCTATCAATACTTTTATGCTTTTTGCTATTTTTGTTGATTCATTTTTCTCATCACTCGACTTTAGCAAACAAACAGCACTACCCTCTTTTTTTGTATTTTTTAAAATTTTACCCAATCTTGAACGGTTATGCTCTATAAGCTCATTGGCAACTTTTAATATATTGGCAGTTGAACGATAATTATTCTCCAATTTTATAACTTTTGTACCATTAAACTCATTTTTGAAATTTAATATATTTTTGATATTTGCTCCACGCCAACCATAAATACTCTGGTCATCATCACCTACTACACAGATATTGTTATGAGTTGAGCATATTTTTCGTATGAGTCTATATTGAAGGTCATTTGTATCTTGATACTCATCAACCATAACATACTTGTATCTATCGCTTGTCTCTTTGCAAATATCTTCATTTTCATCAAGAATTTTATATGGAAGAACTAATAAATCATCAAAATCAACTAAATTATTATCTTCTATATATTTCTCATACTGTTCATAAATTTGTGCTATTTTTTTATAATTTGGTAATTCTGCTTTTTCCCAAGCAATTTTTGTAGTTATTAAAGAGTTTTTATAGTGTGATATCTCATTTGCTATTAATCCAACTGGCATGTCTACACCAAAACTTTTTATAATTCTTTTTTTATCATTATTGTCTATCACTACAAAACTGTTTTTTCTACTTAGTTTTTCTATATGAAACTTTAAAAATAGTAATCCAAATTTATGAAAAGTACAAAGAAGTGGAGGAAAAATTTTATCGTCTATGAGACTAAAAGCTCTATTTCTCATCTCAGTTGCTGCTTTGTTTGTAAAGGTAAGAGTTAAAATACTAGAAGGAGGAATTCCATTTGCAAGAAGATACGCAAGCCTTGAAGTGATAGTTTTGGTTTTGCCACTACCAGCTCCTGCAAGTATAAGAACAGGTCCTTCTATGGTTTTTACTGCCTCTTTTTGTCCATCATTTAGTAATTCAAATATCTTTTTCATGATCTCTTCTTTAGTCTAAATATATTTAGATTAGATTATACCAAAAAATTTTAATATAAAAGATTAATAAAAATAAAATAGAGATTATTCTTGATTCTTTTATGATGTGAATCTTGGAATTTTAAATTTAATACTACAAATAAAAATGAATTTTTTATTCAAATTGGTAAATATAAATTTGATAAAAATATATAAATAAAGTAAATTTAAAGAGATGATATTGTACGATATTAGACAGTATAAAGCATAAAAAAATAATGGATAAAAATAATGTCAAACATATTAAAAGCATTTATAAACATAGTAAATAACTATAAAACCAACATAACAAATGTAAGACAAGGCAATAATAGAGCAAACAATATAGGTGAAGGCTTGGAAACTTACATTAAAAATGTTTTTGCAAATACTATAAATGAAACCAATAAACAAACAAAACTAGTAAAATTAGAAACAACATATTCTCATCAAGGCAATAAAAATAATCCACCTGATTTAATATTAAGAGGTGGTGATGCAATTGAAATTAAAAGAATAGAATCAAGAAATAGCACCATAGCATTAAATAGTTCTTATCCAAAAGCAAAGCTTGATGATGATAGTCAAATGATAACAACTGATTGTATAGGGTGCGAAGAATGGGTTGAAAAAGACATGCTTTATGCTGTCGGACATACAAACGAATCAGCTTTAAAATCTTTATGGCTTGTTCATGGTGATTGTTTTTGTGCAGATAAAAAGACTTATGAAAGAATTAAAAATACTATTTCAATTGGAATCAATAAAATACAAAATGTAGAGTTTGCGAAAACTAAAGAGTTAGGAAGAATTAATGAAGTTGATCCTTTAGGTGTTACAAATTTAAGAATTAGAGGTATGTGGCATATTGATAATCCAAATAAAACTTTTAATTATATTTATGACTTTGATGACACAAAAGATTTTCAATTAATATGTTTAATGAAAAAAGAAAAGTATAATTCTTTGCCAAGAGAAGATAAAGAAGCTATTGAAAATATTGATAATAATAATGTAGAAATTAAAGATGTAAAAATCAAAAATCCAAATAATCCAGCTCAATCAATAGAGGCAAAACTATTAATTTTTAAAGCTTAGTATTATGAATATAATATCTCTGTTTTCAGGAGCTGATGGCTTAGATTACTACAATAAAACAGCATTTGAATTCATAAGTGACAATATAGGCGCTAAAAATGCAATAGCTGATGGCGAAAGATATGACAAACTAGTAGAGTTTTTAGGTGGTCGGTCTACTGCAGGAGTTGGTTTTGCTATAGGAATAGAGCGTATTATAGATTTAATTGTTATGCCTAAAAATAAAAAAAATATTTTATTTGCATAGGTGAAAATGAATTAAAATCAAAAACTTATGTAATTAAAAATTTAGATACAAAAGAAGAAAAAAAGCGTTGAATTATAGGATTAATAATACAAACAATAAGGTGAAAATATGAGCGACCTAATACAGCAAGGTTTAAAGAGTAATTTATTTGAATTTAACGATGATACGACATATATAACATATAATACAAATCAAAGTTTAGCTCAAATGCAAGAAAAATCAAAAAAGTTAAATTGTTTAGCTACTAAAGTTTTAAAAAAAGCAAAAAAAGAAGTTGAAAATATAATATTGGAAAAACAAGGAGCATAGATGAGCCACATATCAATTTGGCAAACGATTAAAGAGGATTTTTCACAGCCTATAAAAAATGATCCAGCATTAAATTCAAAATTTGAGTTGCTTTTTAACTATCCAGGAGTATGGGCATTGGTAAATTATAGATTTGCACATAAGCTACATGTACATAACTTTAAACTTTTTGCACGCATAATCATGGGTATAACTCAATTTATAACCAATATAGATATTCACCCCGCAGCAGTTATAGGTAGGCGAGTCTTTTTTGATCATGCTTTTGGTTTGGTTGTAGGCGAAACAGCTATTATTGGTGATGATATTCTTATATATCAAGGTGTAACTTTGGGTGGTGTCAATCTAAACAAAGGCGAAAAAAGACACCCTACAATTTTGAGCGGAACAGTTATTGGGGCAGGAGTAAAAATTTTAGGAGACATAACCATAGGGCATAATTGTCGAATTGGTTCAAATTCTGTAGTAATTAAAGATATTCCAAACAATACAACTGCAGTAGGAATTCCAGCTCGTGCCATAACAACAAAAAAAGACAAGAACCCAATGGCACACAATAAAATACCAGACATAAACAAAGAACTTTTTGTATATTTATTTAAAAGAGTTAAAATTTTAGAAGATGCTGTTATTGCTTGCGATAAAAGTATCTGTAATAAAGATATAAAGAAAAAAGATATAGAATTAGAAAAAATGTATAAGTCATATCTAAAAACAATAAAAAATTAGATATAATCTTAAATAAAAAATGAAGGCATAATCATGATTTCAAAACGCATTAAAGTACTTTCAGAATCTTTAACTATTGCTATAACGACTCTAGCAAAAGAGATGAAAGCAGACGGAAAAGATATTTTAAGTTTTTCAGCAGGAGAGCCTGATTTTGATACTCCTAATATTATAAAAGAAGAAGCTATAAAGGCTATAAGAGAGGGAAATTCTAAATATACACCAATTCCCGGCACGCCTGAGGTTTTAAAAGCTATTAAAACTAAACTCAAAAGAGATAATGGTCTTAATTATGAAATAGATGATATAGTTACAAATAATGGAGCAAAACACTCTTTATTTAATCTTTTTCAAGCATCAATCAACAAGGGTGATGAAGTTATAATTCCAGCTCCTTATTGGGTAACTTACCCTGAGATGGTAAAGTATAGCGAAGGAATTCCTATCTATATGGAAACTAAAGATACACATGCATTCAAAATATCTCCTAAGCAGTTAAAAGATGCAATTACAGATAAAACTAAAGTTCTTATACTAAATACTCCTTCAAACCCAACAGGCTCAATCTACTCTAAAAAAGATTTAGAGGCTTTATCAGAAGTCTTAAAAGGGACAGATATTTTAGTTTTTTCAGATGAAATGTATGAAAAAATTATTTTTGATGGAGTTCAATTTACCTCTGTAGCTTCTATTAATGATGACATGTTTAAAAGAACAGTAACCATTAATGGACTAAGTAAATCTGTAGCCATGACAGGTTGGAGATTTGGCTACATGGCAAGCCCAATTAAAGAGCTAACTACCGCTGTTAAAAAACTTCAGTCTCAAAGCACTTCAAATATAAATGCAATTACTCAAAAAGCATCTATACCTGCACTTTTAGGGGAGGTAGATGATGATATTGATATGATGAGAAAAGCTTTTGAAAAAAGAAGAAATTTAGCATTAAAGATGTTTAATAGCATAGATGGACTTAGTGTTGTAAAACCAAATGGTGCATTTTATCTGTATGTAAATTTTAAAAAAGTAGCTAATGATTCTGTAGAATTTTGCAAAAAATTACTAGCTCAAAAAGGTGTAGCAACGGTTCCTGGTGTTGGTTTTGGAACAGAAGGATATTTTAGATTCTCTTTTGCTACAGATGAAAAGAGTATTATTGACGGTATCAATAGAATAGAAGATTTTGTTAAAAATTATAAATAAAGATACTGTTTCACAAATATTAATTTTTTAAAAAATAAAGTTTTTTACGCTCGCTAGAACCTGCTATGTTGAACTCTTTTCTATATTTAGTTATAGTTCTTCTAACCATTTTTACTTGAAATTTTTTCTCTATTAAGGCTAAAATTTTAACATCATTTAGTGGTTCTTTATGGTTCTCGTATTTTACCAATTCACACATGTACTCTTTAATAGTACTATTTGAAATATTCTCTTCAACTGCTGTTGTAAAAAAATTTTTAAGGGGTATAATTCCCCTACCGCATGAGAGATACTTTCCTGAGATAGCGCGTGAAATTGTAGATGTATTTCTCTTTAAGTCATCGGCTATATCTTTGAGTTTCATAGGTTTTATTGCTTCTCCAAAGAAAAAATCATATTGATACTCTACAATCATAAGCCCAATTTTATATAGAGTTGCTTTTCTCATTTCCAAAGCATCTACCAAGTCTTTAGCATCTTTTATTTTACTAGCTACAAAAACATGTTTTTCATCTAAGCCATCAGTGTCAATAATAATTTCAGGATAATAAGCATCATTTAGAGTTACTTCAATAACTCCTCTGTTGTCATACACAAAGATATCTGGTATAGCTTGTAATTTATTTTCTAAAAAATCTATTGCTGGAGGATTTGTGAATTTTTTTATTACTTTTAAAGCATCTCTAAACTGTCTATCTTTACTATAGCTTTCTATAAATTCAAACTCATTAATCAATTTTTTAGTAAACTCATACAACTCATCTTCTAGCTCAATATTTTCAAGTTGAAATAAAAATGCTTCTTTAAAATCAACTGCTCCTATACCTAAAGGCTCAAGATAAGCAAATCTCTCTCTTATTTTATTAACTTTGTCTTTGTCTACATCAAATTTTTTAGCTATCCAAGAGAGTGCTTCTTTCTCAAAATAGCCTTCATTATCTATGTTTTTAATAATCTCATAAGCTATATTTTGAGAAATTTCAGTTGGAAAAAGTGGGTGAGTTATCTGCTCATAAAGAGTTTCAAAAAGAGATTTTTTACTTATTGTGAGTGCTTCAATTGTTGAAGAGACACTATTTTTGCTAAGTTCTTTAAAAAAACTTTTTTTAGCAAACTTGGTATCTGGCTTTTCGTTACCAACTCGAATTTGTATAAAAGGATTTGCTTCAACAAATGGCTCTATTACTTCGGGCAAAGAATCTAAGTCAGACTGCAATATAGGTAACCAGCTACGCAAAGTAGATGATAATTTCTGTTTTTGATTCTGACTTACTTTTAATTTCATAATTAGAGTTTAAATTCCTCTCCAAGATAAAATTTTCTCACAAGTTTATTTTCGCCCACCTCTTTACTTGTTCCACTTGCAAGAAGTGAGCCATCTTTAATCACATAAGCTCTATCGCATATATCTAAAGTCTCTCTTACATTATGATCTGTTATTAAGACACCAATATTGATATTCACTAAATCTCTTATTATGTTTTGTATGTCTCCTACGGCTATTGGATCAACACCAGCAAAAGGCTCATCAAGAAGAAAAAATGTTGGCTGAATTACAAGTGAACGAGCTATTTCACATCTTCGTCTCTCGCCTCCACTTAAACTTAAGCCTTTTCTTTGGCGAATTGGCTCAATATTAAGCATGTTTAAAAGCTCTTCAACTTTTCTTTTTCTATCCTCTTTTTTATCATGAGTAATCTCAGCGGCAAGCATAAGATTCTCTTCAACACTAAGCTCTTTAAATATACTAGATTCTTGCGGCAAATATCCAATTCCAAGCTTTGCGCGTTTATGCAAAGGCATATTTGTTAGTTTTGTGTCATTAAGATATACTTCACCTTTTGTTGGCTGTATAAGTCCACATATCATGTAAAATGTAGTTGTTTTTCCAGCTCCATTTGGACCCAACAATCCAACTATCTCTCCACTTTTTACATGTAGAGAGATATCTTTTATGATGGTTGTTTTTTTTATTGTTTTTGCTAATTTTTCTATCTTGAGTGTATGCATGTATATCCTCTTTTATTTTTAATTACTTCTATGCTAATTTTCATATAACTAAAACCTATTTTTTTTAAAATTGTTTCAAGCCTCTCATTGCTCCATTCTATTAAGTGGTACTTTGGTTCATCTAGTTTTTCAAGTAATCCACTTTGTAAAAATCCTTCAACTCCATTTTGATATATATCGTAGTGGCAAACTCTATCTTCATACTCATTCATAACAGAAAATGTAGGAGACGAAACACTTACATGTAGTCCCAAATTCTCTACAAATTTCTTAACAAATGTAGTTTTACCAGAGGCTAAATTACCCTCTAAAAGTACAATTCCATCACTTCCAATATCAAATATAATATCTTTTATAAACTCATCTAATTCATCTATATTAAAAATATTCATAAACTATTTGAAATCGCTACTATCTGTTTTAACTTCTTTATAGCTTTTTTGCTGTCTATTATCTCTTTTGCAATTTCAAGCCCATCTTGTAAATCTCTTGCTTTACCATCTACCATTAAAGAGGCTGCTGTATTCATAAGAACTATATCTCTTTGTGCATCTGTTGCCTTGCTTGAAAATATATCATGAACTAAAGTAGCATTATACTTTGCACTGCCTCCTATTATAGATGAAAGGGGTGCTTTTTTGATACCGTAATTTTGAGAATCTATTTCAAACTCTTCTATATGCCCATCTAAAAGTCTAGCCGCATAGGTAATATCACTTATGCTAATCTCGTCCATATTTTCACGAGAACTAACAACTAAAGCCGATTTTGAATTATCTAATCGTAAAGCTTCTGCTATTTTTGAAACAAAAATTTTATCAAAAACACCTAACATGCTTTTTTTTACAAAAGCTGGATTTGTTAAAGGTCCGAGTATATTGAATATAGTTTTTTCTGATATTGATTTTCTAATTGGCATAATAAACTTCATAGCGGGATGATGATTAGCTGCAAACATAAATGTAAAACCTGTCTCTTCAAGAAGTTTTACACTACTTTCAAGACTCAAATCAAGTCTAACGCCAAGCTTTTCAAACATATCGGCACTACCAGACCTACTAGTTACTGATCGACTTCCATGTTTTGCTACAAAACAACCTCCGGCTGCACACACAAGAGCCACTGTTGAAGAGATATTAAAACTTCCTATTTTATCGCCACCAGTACCCACTATATCTAGCAGTTTTGATTGTAACGATTCATCTACATGTAGAGGCAAAGCATTGGCTCTCATAACACTCGCTGATGCTGCTATTGCCTCTACCGAAATACTCTCATCTAACTTCAAAGAAACTAAAAAATCTCTCATTTTAGTATCACTCATGTTATGTTTAAAAAGCTCTTCAAATATCTTTTTTGATTCACTATAATTCATTTACATACTCACTCTGCTTTGATTTTGGAATTGTTTTTGTTATTGGTATTTGCACAACTTCATAATTGACTGTTTTTTGAAGATAATTTATAGTAATTTTATCACCAATTTTTACATTTTTTGCCGCTTTTACGACTTTACTATTTATCTCTACGACACCATTTTTGCACATGTCTTCTGACACTGCTCTTCGTTTTGTAATATTAACTGAATTTAAAAATTTATCGATTCTCAAAATATTTCCTTTTGTGCATTTTATCAAAAAGTAAATTAAATTTCCTTTTTATGGAACACTTTTTGCATAAAATTAAATTTTATATAAATAAGCAAATATTTTAGTTACTTTAGATAAACTAAACTCTAATTATAAATAAAATTACAAGGAAGTCTTAAATTGCTTAAAGATATAAAAAAAGTTGTTTTAGCTTACTCTGGCGGGCTAGATACAAGCATAATATTAAAATGGTTACAAGATGAATTTAATTGTGAAGTAGTAACTTTTACAGCAGACATTGGACAAGGCGAAGAGCTTGAACCAGCAAGAAAAAAAGCAATCAAACTTGGTATTAAACCAGAAAATATTTTCATTGAAGACTTGAAAGAAGAGTTTGTTAGAGATTATGTTTTTCCTATGTTTAGAGCAAATGCCATATATGAAGGGGAGTATCTTTTAGGAACAAGTATAGCTCGTCCACTTATAGCTAAAAGACAAGCGGAAATAGCAGCACTCACTGGAGCTGATGCCGTAAGCCATGGGGCTACTGGAAAAGGAAATGATCAGGTTAGATTTGAACTTGGCTATCTTGGTATAAACTCTAATTTAACCATCATCGCTCCTTGGAGAGAGTGGGACTTAAACTCAAGAGAAAAACTTCTATCTTATGCAAAAGAACACAACATACCAATAGAGCAAAAAAAAGGAAAATCGCCCTACTCTATGGATGCAAACTTACTTCATATCTCTTATGAGGGCTTAGTTTTAGAAGATCCAAATAAAGAAGCAAAAAATGACATGTGGAGATGGTCGGTAAGTCCCGAAGATGCTCCTGATAAGTCCGAAAAAATAGAACTTGAGTACAAAAATGGTGATCCAATAGCACTAAATGGTATCTTTCTAAGTCCTGCAAAAATGCTAGAAACTCTAAATGCACTTGGAAACAAACATGGTATTGGGCGAATTGATATAGTTGAAAATAGATTTGTTGGCATGAAGAGTCGTGGTTGTTATGAGACACCAGGTGGAACTATCATGCTTAAAGCTCATCGTGCTATCGAGAGTATAACACTTGACCGTGAAGCTGCTCATCTCAAAGATGAGATTATGCCAAGATACGCAAAAACTATCTATAACGGTTTTTGGTTTGCTCCAGAGAGGGAAATGATGCAAGCTATGATTGACAAATCACAAGAGACAGTTAACGGAACAGTAAAACTAAAACTATACAAAGGCAATGTTATAGTAATAGGTCGCTATAGTGAGAAAAATAATCTTTTTAGTGAAGAGTTTTGTACATTTGAAGAAGATGAGGTTTATAATCAAAAAGATGCAGAGGGTTTTATAAAACTCAATGCTCTTAGATTTATAATTGGTGGAAAAAATAAAAAATTTTATGGAGAACAAGAGTAATGAAAGTTTTATTAATAAAAGATGTAAAAGGTTTAGGAAAAACTGGAGAGATGAAAGAGGTGAAAGATGGTTATGGAAAAAACTTTCTTATTGGAAATAAATTTGCACTTCATGCTACAAATGAAGTAATAAAAAAATATAGAGCAAAAATTAGAAAACAAAAAATAGAAGATGCGGCAGAATTAGATAGACTTAAAGGTATTGAAAAAACTCTAGGAAATATTAAACTAGTAATTAAGAGGAAATTAGGAGCTAACGGTAGTCTTTTTGGTGCAGTAACAAAAGATGAAATTACTAATAATCTTCAAAGTCAATATAATATAGAAATAGATAAAAAAACTATAGAAATTAAAAATGTTATTAAAATGACTGGACTTTTTGATATTACCATAAAACTTGGTCTGGGCATACATGCACCGATGCAATTAGAAATAATTGGTGAATAGATATGTTTGATGCAACTACAATACTTGGCTACAAAGCCGATGGAAAAGCTATTATAGGTGGAGATGGTCAAGTAACTTTTGGTAATGCAATTCTCAAAGGAAATGCAACAAAAATTAGAAAACTTCATCATGGTAAAGTTCTTGCAGGTTTTGCAGGAAGTACTGCTGATGCTTTTAGTCTTTTTGACATGTTTGAAGGTATTTTAGAGCATAAAAAAGGCGACCTCTTTAAGTCTGTTATAGAGTTTTCAAAAGAGTGGCGTAAAGACAAAATGTTAAGACGCCTTGAGGCTATGATGATAGTTTTAAATACTAAACACATATATATATTAAGTGGAACTGGTGATGTTGTTGAGCCTGAAGATGGAAAAATAGCTGCTATTGGAAGTGGTGGAAACTTTGCCATTTCGGCTGCTAGAGCATTAAATAAACATGCAAAGCTTAAGCCAGAAGAGTTAGTAAAAGAGAGTTTAATCATAGCAGGTGAGCTATGTATTTACACAAACACAAATATAAAAACTTTTATTTTAGAGGATAAATAGATAATGAATATGACCCCAAAAGAGACAGTAGAATACTTAGGTGAATACATAATTGGTCAGTTTGAAGCAAAAAAAGCAATTGCAATTGCACTTCGTAATAGACATAGAAGACTGCAACTCGATTGTGAAATGCAAGAAGAAGTAATGCCAAAAAATATCCTTATGATAGGCAATACAGGTGTGGGCAAAACAGAGATTGCAAGAAGATTAGCAAAAATGATGAATCTTCCTTTTGTAAAAGTAGAAGCTAGTAAATATACAGAAATTGGCTTTGTAGGTCGTGATGTTGAATCTATGGTAAGAGACTTAGCTATGGCATCAGTAAATTTAGTTAAAAATGAACATAAAGAAAAAAATATAGATTCTATAGATACACATGTAGAAAAAACTATTATTGAAAAGTTGCTCCCCCCTCTTCCTAAAGGTGCAAGTGATGAAAAAAAAGAGGATTATAAAAAAAGTTATACTAGAATGAAAAACAAATTAAAAAATGGTGAGCTCGATGAATTGAGTATAGAAGTTGAAATAATAGCCAACAGTCAAGACATGTCCGATAGTTCACTACCTCCTGAAATGATAAAAGTACAAGAGTCATTTATTAAGATTTTAGGAACAAGAAATGATAGCATAAAAAAAGAGTTGAAAGTAAAAGATGCAAAAGAAGCTTTAAGGCATGATGTTAGTGAGAAACTTTTAGACTTTGAAGCTATAAAAGTTGAGGCTATCCAAAGAGCACAAAATGGTGGAATTATATTTTTAGATGAAATAGACAAAGTAGCAGTAAGCTCAAGTGCGAGTCACAGAAGTGATCCTAGTAAAGAAGGAGTTCAACGCGATCTTCTTCCTATAGTTGAAGGTAGTGATGTCAATACAAAGTATGGCATGCTTAAGACAGATCATATACTTTTTATAGCAGCTGGTGCATTTCATCTTAGTAAACCGAGTGATTTAATACCAGAACTTCAAGGAAGATTTCCATTAAGAGTTGAGCTTGATTCACTTACAGAAGATGTTCTCTATCAGATACTAACACAAGCAAAAAATTCACTCTTACGCCAATATGAAGCACTACTAAAAACAGAAAAAGTAAATTTAATTTTTCAAGATGATGCAATAAGAGTAATTGCAAAAATATCACAAATGGCAAATGAAAAAATGGAAGATATAGGAGCAAGAAGACTTCATGCGGTTATTGAAAAAGTTATTGAAGATATAAGCTATAGTGCAAATGAGCATAGTGGAGAGAGCATAACAGTTACAAAAGAGTTAGTTCATGAAAAATTAGATGAAATAGTAAAAGATGAAGATGTAAGCAAATATATATTATGAGCGATATGAAGACAAAAGCAGGATTTGTAGCAGTAGTAGGAAGACCAAATGCAGGTAAAAGTTCACTTTTAAATTGGCTTATAGGTGAAAAAATAGCCATGGTATCGCACAAAGCAAATGCAACAAGAAAACGCTCAAACATTATAGCTATGCATGACAATACACAAATTATTTTTATAGACACCCCCGGAATACATGAAAAAGAGAGGTTGCTTAATAAGTTTATGATGAATGAAGTTCTTAAAGCAATGGGTGATTGTGATTTAATACTTTTTTTAGTACCAGCAAGCGATAACCTAAAAGATTATATTAAATTTTTAGAAACAAAGAGTAAAAATACTCCTCACATGGTGCTTTTAACAAAAACAGACAGTATAGATAAAAAAAATCTATTTAAAAAAATGCAAGAGTATGCAAAATATCAGGACAAATTTAAAGCACTTATCCCCGTATCTATTAAAAAAGGTGTAACTCAATCTTATTTGCTAAATATAATTTCAAAAGAGTTACCAGAGCATCCATATCTATATAATACAGAAATTTTAACAACAGATCCTGCTAGAAATCTATACAAAGAGTACATAAGAGAGGCTATTTTCAACAATACAAGTGAAGAAATTCCTTATTTTGCTGATGTCATAATAGAGAAAATCCAAGAGAATGAAAAAATTGATAATATTTACGCTACCATAATAGTAGATAAAAAAAGTCAAAAAGGTATAATTATTGGGCAAACTGGCAAAACACTACAAAGAATTGGTTATGAAGCTAGAAGATCTATAGAAAAAATTACTAATAAAAATATTTTTTTAAAGTTATTTGTTGCTGTTAAACAAGGCTGGAGTCAAGATAAAGATTTGATGAAAAAAATAGGCTATATTATAGAGTAAATTCATATTTCACAAAAAATATAATACATGTAAAATACTTTAGGCTAATATAAAAACAGGCAGGGCATGATAAAAAATAGTAGTCAGCAAAATTTCTCAGAAATTATCTCTATTGATCCGAAATCACTGCAATCATACATGTATTGCAAAAATGAAATTAAACCTTTTGAACTAGAAAAAAGTAGTAAAAATTCATTTTTTATCTCTTTTGTAGATACAAAAAATGTAATTAATGACACAATTAATATAAGTAGAAATATTCCCGATAGTAGCCTTGTAGATGCAATTGAAATTAAAGTTTATGATGAACTTGGTCTTGATTCTACAGTTGCATATACTATTACATATTTTGAAATAGAGACAGATGATATAAAAAATAGAATTTTTAATATCTTTGCAATAAGCAGTGCTTTAATTAAATCAAAACTATCAAAAATAGCAGAAAAAATAGACTACATAGACTATGTTACAACTACTCCATTTTTGATATCTTCACTATATAAACAAGCTTTTTTAGAGTTAAATAGTACTGATTGTTTTATATATTTTCAAAAAGATGATGCATTTTTATCAATATATAAAAATGGTGAATACCTATACTTAAAATCTCTTAACTACTCACTAGATGAACTTTTTAAAAAATTCTGTGAACTCATTGGTGAAAAAATAGATAAAGAAGACTTTTATGCACTACTCACAACAGAAAAATTAACAAGTAAAAATAACTCATACAAATCTTTTTTAACACAACTTTTTGATGAACTATTTCTACACATTAATGATGTAATTATTTTTGCAAAACGATCATACAATATTGAGAGTATTGACAAGATATATATTGGTTCGGACATCGGTATTTTTATAGACATAAATGAGTATGTAAAAAATTATTTGCAATTAGAATTTAATGAGTTTAACTTCAACATAACTATCAACTCACAACAGCATGTAAATCAGCTACATGTTCTAATGATTCTAGCCTCTCAAGTATATCTTGAAAACAGAGATGATAAGTTAAATTTTACAATTTTTAAAAGACCTCCTCCTTTTAGGCAAAGACCTGTTGGTAAACTTATAAGTGTAATTACTGCTAGTATTATTCTTTTTATTGCTTATCCCACTTACCAATATATATATGCCAAGCTTCTTCAAGTACATGTAAAGCAGACTACAAAAGAGTATAAAAAAATATATACTGAAGCAAATGCTATTAGAATAAAAATTGAAAAATTAAAAAAAGAGAAAATAAAAATAGTTAATTTAGTAAAAAAAGAGTCGGACAAACTAGAATTTAGAAGAAAACTACTAAATGAAATATATAAGAAAAAAATAGATTCCTCCATGAAAGCCATTATGTTGGTCGAAT
>JAERRW010000036.1 GCA_016735235.1 Sulfurospirillum sp.
CACTATATGTTTTTCTCTTCGTACTCATCTTTTTATCCCTCACTTTTATGTTCTTATTTTATCTTATGCAATAAGAATGTTGTATTAAATGGTTTGTTTTTCTGGGGACATTATATAAGTACAATTTAGAGATGAATTATTCTGTTTAAGCTTGGTTGGTTTAAGGGGAGAGTTACAATATTGAGTTGCAAGTTCGTTTAATGTCTTACTTCCCTCCAGCATTTCTATAACTATTTTTGCTTTAAATTCAGCACTGTAAGTTTTTCTTTTTCTACTCATTTTATCTACCTCTTTTTATTTAATTGTTGCTTATTTTAGCATTTTAGGAATAAAAATATTTATTGATTTGGTTATTTTTTCTGGGGACATTATAGAAAAAAGATTAAAATCTGAAGTGCAATTTTTAGAAATTTATGATATTCATCCATTGGTTTTTAAGAACCAATGAATGTTTAAAATCTTTCAATATATATTAAATTCCAAATGTAAAACCATCATTTACTCTCTCAATAAGTTCAGGCAGTATATCTTCATATTTACCCACTATTCCAAAATCTGCATTTTTAAAAATAGCTTCTTTTGCATTGTGGTTAATAGCAATTATGGTTTCGCTCTCTTTCATGCCAGCTATATGTTGAATTGCGCCACTTATTCCTACGGCAATATATATCTTAGGTCTTACACTTTTACCAGTTTGACCAACTTGTCTTGCATATTCAACTAATCCTTCATCTACAACAGGGCGACTAACTGCCCACTCTGCATTTACACCTTTCTTTTTAAGTGCCTCTGCTAAATCTTGGATTAATTTCATATTATCACCAATACTACCTCTACCACCAGAAACTATAATATCAGCAGTAAAAAGAGTATCTACACCACTTTTACCTACTATTTTTTCAATAATTTTTGTAGCAAAGTGTTCTTTAATGAGTTTTGGTTCAAAACTTGTTATTTTACCTTTTCTCTTAGTATCTTGAGCTGGTACTTCAAATGTTCCCGCTCTTGCTGTTGAAATTTGTGGACATGTAAACCCTAAAATAGTAGCAAGTTTAGATTCGCCATAAGTAGGTCTTCTTGATTCTAATATAGGTGTAAAAATAGTTTTTTTCTTTCTATCAATATGTTCACCAATTTCTAGTGCTGTACAGTCCGCAGTTACTCCACTATTGGTTTTAACACCAATTCTAGGAGCTAGTTCACGACCAGGTGTAGTTGCTGCAAAAAGTGCAATTTCAGGATTTATTTTTTTTATAATTTGTTCAAAAATTGAGGCAAAAGGTAGAATTATATACTCTTCAAGCCTGTCATCATCTATAACTATAACTTCATCAGCACCATAAGATATTAACTCTTTTGGAATATTACCTAAATTTTTTCCAATAACTACAGTTATTATTTTTGTATCTTCGGCAAGTTGTTTAACAAGATTTTTTGCTGGAGTTAAGAGTTCTAGCGATGGTCTTGAAATTTTACCATTTACAATTTCAGCCCATGTAAGAATTCCTGATGCTCCATCTCTAAAGTCAACAACCGCAAAATCTTCTGGTCTTTTTTTAGCCTTAACTACTTTTTTCTTTTCTACTTCTAGCGTATTTTTACCATCTTTCATACTGCTAATAAGATTTGTTACTAGTTCATCCTCTTTACGACCATCGATCATCTTAATAGGAGCTCTTTCACTCTTTATATTTATAACCTTAGCAACAATAGTAGGAGACCCACTAAGACCAATTTTTTGATCACTCAAATTTATATCATCTATGCCAAATATTGTAATTTTACTATTTCCTGCTTTAACTACTCCCGCAAGAGATGCTCTTCTTGGATTAACTCCTGTTGGAGTAAAAGAGAGTACACAAGGAAGTGGTATGCTCATTATTTGATAACCACCTTCAATAACTCTTTTTGCTTTGATAATATTATTATTTAGGCTTGCGACCTCTACAAAAGTAGCTTGTGGAACATCTAAATTTTCTGCAACTTGAGATGGAACATGAGCTGTATCCCCATCACTTGTCTGTCTTCCTGCAATTACTATAAAATCTTCATCCAAGCCCTTGCCAAAACCTAAGTGTTTAAGCATTGTGCTTATTGCAAGACCCGTAGCATAAGTATCAGAACCACCAAGTTTTCTATCACTCAAGAGGTATGCTTCATCATATCCCATACTTATTGCTTTTTTTAGTGATTCTTCAAACGACGGTGGACCCATGGAGCATACTATAAGTTTGGCATCTGGATTATCATTTTTCATCTGAAGACCAGCTTCTAAGGCATATTGACAATCTATATTTATAATAGATTTTGCTTTTGTCCTATCCATTAAACCATCATCACCCATTCTCATTTGTGATGCTATAGGAACCTGTTTCATTAGACTAATTATCGTTAAAGCCATGCTTTTTCCTTATTAAAATTATTAAAACCTAATTATGTAATTTCATTACATCATAGTATAATCTGGACCATCTCCACCATAAGGCACACACCAAGTAATCCCACCATTTGGTGATTTTATATCACATGTTTTACAGTGGACACAGTTCTCTGCATGTAGTCTTAAAGATTTTTTACCACTTTTTTTATCTGTATGAAGTTCATAAACTTCAACAGGACACATAGGAGCTTCACTAAGATTAAACTCTTTAATGTTAGATGATTCGAATAGATTTTTATCATTTATATGAAGATGTGGAATCTGTATTTCATCATGCGAAGTATTAGATTGGTAGGCGGTAGTAACTTTATCAAATGTAAGTACTTTGTCGTACTTTAACTTATCTTTAAACCTTTCTTTAAAAGGTTGTTTGGAAAATTGAGCTACATTTTTAGTAGCAATATAATCATCTTCTACTTTTGGAGTAAACAGACATCTGCCACCAGTTAAAAATCCAATAACCATCTTAAGCCCACCAACAATCATGCCGTTTTGCATAACCGCTCTTGCATGTCTTGTAGGATAAAGCTCTTTATAGATAAAACTAGAATTTATCAATTTTTCATACTTAGAGAGTGATTTTTCACTACTATCTCCACTGATTAGGGCATCGGATACCGCTTGAGCTGCACATATACCACTTCTTACTGCTAAGTGTACACCTTTTAATCTAGGAGTCGAGAGAAAACCCGCACTATCTCCAACTACTAACATGTTGTCTGCATAGTATCTAATTATAGAGTTCCAGCCACCTTCTGGCAGTGTTTTAGCACCAGCTTCAACAACTGTTCCACCTTTTAGAATTTTAGATATATATGGGTGAGTTTTCCAAACTTGCATAGCAGCATGTGTATCAAAAGACGGATCTTTATAGTCAAGTCCAACTACAAGTCCAACAGCGACCATGTCGTTTTTTAAACCATATATAAAACCGCCACCAAACTCCTCTTTATCTTTCAATGGATAACCAAAAGTATGTTTAACCGTACCAGCTTTAATGCGATTTTCTGGAACTTTCCAAATCTCTTTTACTCCTAACGAGTATATTTGAGGGCTTTTACCAACATCAAGCTTTAACTTATCTACTACAGTTTTAATGGCACTTCCACGAGTACCCTCTGCAAAAATAGTTATACCTGCTTCAACTTTTGTGCCTTCTTGAAAATTCTTTTGCTTTACTCCATGATGATCAACTCCAGTATCTTTAGTTTTTACACCAATTACTCTATTTTTTTCATCATAAATAACTTCTTCAACACTAAAGCCGGTATAAATCTCTACACCTCTTTGTTTAGCTAGATCAGCTAAATATTTACATATTTTACCCAATGATGCAATATAGTTTCCATCATTAGACATGTATGGTGGATGAAATGGAAGTTTTATTTCGCCATCTTGAGACAACTTAACAACTTCATCATCATCTACTTTAGAATCAAATGGAAGTCCATCAAATTCACCTGTTGTTAGTAACTCTTTAAAGACTTTAGGTCTAATGACGGCACCTGATAGTATATGCGCACCAATCGAATTACCTTTTTCAATTAACACTATTCTTTTGTTTTCGCCTCTTTGTTTTAACCTATCAGCTAATGATATTGCAGTCGATAAGCCCGAAGGTCCACCTCCTACAATAAGCACATCTGTGGTAACAATATTTTCTCTGTTCAATTTAGAACTCCTATTGTTTTAGTTTAATAATTTGTTAATACTTACAATAATAATTGATCATGTTATTTTAATTAATATTAGTTTTAGATACTTAATATTTACATCTAAAATCCAAGCAAATCTTGAGTAGTACTTTCTGATATACTCATAAAATCTTCAACTTAATATACATGTTCATGTGTTTTTAATAACAAATAGATACAATTTAAAAGCCCAGTCAACTTTATGACTTGGGCTTTTAGCTACTTATTGACAGGTATATCCACCATCTATTATCAATTCACTTCCAGTCATAAACTTTGATTCATCAGATAAAAGAAATAGTACTCCATTAGCAATATCTAACGGCTCACCAATGTGTCCGATAGGGTGAGCATCATTTAATTTTTTTCCAAAAACTGGATCTTCTTTAACTAGACGCTCCAATAGAGGTGTTAAAATACCGCCGGGATGTACGGAGTTAAATCTTATGTTATCTTTTGCATAAGTCAAAGCATCATTTTTTGCCATCAATCTAACTGCACCTTTTGAAGCGTGGTAGTGAGATATATCGCCCGACCCAACCAAGCCATATATAGAAGATATATTAACAACACTTCCTCCGCCTGATTTTTGCATGTGTGGAACAACATGTTTAGTGCAAAAGAAAACTCCTTTTACATTAACACTCATAACAGCATCCCACTCTTTTTCAGTGATTTCATGAGTTGGCTTACTAGCACCTTCTATTCCAGCATTATTTACAGACCCATCAATTCCGCCAAACTCTTTTGCTATTTTTCCATAAACTTCTTCTACCTCTTGCTCATTTGTAACATTAAGATGATAAAACTTAGCAACTCCGCCTAAACTCTTAATTTCATCAACTAGTTTTTTGCCCTCTACATCAAGTAGATCAGCAATCATAACTTTAGCACCCTCTTTAGCAAGTAGTAAGCAAGTTTCTCGTCCAATACCCGATGCACCGCCTGTTACAACAACAACTTTGTTTTCTATTCTTTTCATAATTTGTCTCCTAATTTAAATATGTCATCAGAAATAAAAATAAACTATACTTAAAACTGATGCATAAAATTTAAAATAATATTATATATTATTTAACCTCTATTTTGTAACTACTTATTGACAAGTATATCCACCATCTATTATCAATTCACTTCCAGTCATAAACTTTGATTCATCAGATATAAGAAACAGTAATCCATAAGCAATATCCATAGGCTCACCAATATGTCCTATAGGGTGTAAGCTATCTAAGTGTTTTCTAAAGCTTGGATCTTCTTTGCCCATACGCTCTACTAAAGGTGTCCAGATAAAACCAGGATGTATTGAGTTAAATCTTATGTTATCTTTTGCATAAGTCAAAGCATCATTTTTTGCCATCAATCTAACGGCAGCCTTTGAAGCATGGTAGTGAGGTATATCGCCCGCTCCAACCAAACCATATATAGAAGATACATTAACAACACTTCCTCCGCCTGATTTTTGCATGTGCGGAACTACATGTTTAGTGCAAAAGAAAACTCCTTTTACATTAATATCCATGACAATATCCCACTCTTTCTCGGTTAGTTCATGAGTAGGCTTATCTACGCCAGCTATTCCAGCATTATTTATAGACCCATCAATTCCACCAAACTCTTTTGCTGCTTTTGCATAAACATCTTTTACCTCTTGCTCATTTGTAACATCAAGATGATAAAACTTAGCAACTCCGCCTAGACTCTCAATGTCATCAACTAGTTTTTTGCCATCTTTATCGGATAAATCAGCAATTACAACTTTAGCACCCTCTTTAGCAAGTAGCAAGCATGTTTCTCGCCCAATACCCGATGCACCGCCTGTTACAACAACAACTTTGTTTTCTACTCTTTTCATAATATGTCTCCTTGTTTAAATATGCTATCAGAAATAAAAATAAACTATACTTAAACTAATTAAATTAAATTTAAAAAATTTAAAAAATAGAAATCATGTAACAAATATACAATATTATTTAAATATTTTAAGATATAATATTTTTTATTTCAATATAATACAAAAATACTAAAAAGGGTTAAATTGAAAATTAATATTTCAAACATTGCAAATCTTCCAACTAAATTTGGTGATTTTAAAATACAAACATTTGCCGAAGGAGTTAAAGAACACTTAGTTGTTTTTACAGAACCTTTAGAAAAAATTCCTGTTGTAAGAGTACACAGTGAATGTTTAACAGGCGATGCTATTGGTAGTCTAAAATGTGATTGTAGAGATCAATTAGAGTACGCACTTAAGGTTATAAGCAAAGAAGATGGCATGGTTATTTATCTTCGCCAAGAGGGTAGAAATATAGGGCTTTTAAATAAAACAAATGCTTATGCTTTGCAAGATAAGGGGCTTGATACAGTTACTGCAAATCATCAATTGGGTTTTAAAACAGATCAAAGAAGTTATGAAATTGTAGAGTTTATTTTAAACCATTTTGGTATAAAATCTATAAAACTCTTGACAAATAATCCTGCAAAAATAGAGTCTTTAAATGGTGTAAAAATAGTTGAGCGTCGCTCTATAATCACAAAATCAAACCGATACAATGAAAAATACTTAAAGACAAAAAAAGAACAGATGGGACATCTACTATAAATATCATGATATAATTTCATAAAAAAAGTGTGCAAATGATTTTTGGTAAAATTGATTACATAAATTTACTTCCTTTTCATCTATTTTTAAAAAAATCATCTCTTACAAATTCTTTAAAAAAATCATGTGAGTATAAAAAATCATACCCCTCTAATATAAATAAACAATTTAAAAAAAGAAAAATAGATGGTGCATTTATCTCTAGTATTGAATCGAGAAATAGAAAAACTCTACCACTTGGCATAATCGCTAAAAAACATGTTACTAGTGTTTTGGTTAAAAAAAATACAGCTAGCTCTAACGACCCTCACTCTGCTACTTCAAATGTCTTGGCAAAAGTTCTGAAAGTAGAAGGCAGAGTCTATATTGGCGACAATGCACTAAAGCTATACTTAGAAGATTCTAAAAACTATATTGACTTAGCAAAAGAGTGGAACAATAAATACATGTTACCTTTTGTTTTTGCTATTCTTAGTGTAAACAAGCATTTAAAAATTTACCAAAAACTCTCAGATAACTTTAAAAATAATCATATTAAAATACCGCAGTACATACTTAAAAAGTATGCTCATGAGCGAAACATACCTCCAAAAGAGATTTTGAAGTATCTTTCGCTAATAAGCTACAAAATTGGTGTAAAAGAGAGGAGAGGATTAAATCTTTTTCTAAAAAAAGCAAAATTCTCAGCAATTAATACAAATCGTATAAAAATTACTAAGGAAAAAATAGATGTCAGTTCATAAATATATAGCAAAGGTGATGAAAACCACCATGGAAAGTACCCCAGGGCAAACTGAATTTTATCAAGCAGTAGAAGAAGTTCTTTCAACATTAGAACCTATTTTAAAGGCTGAACCAAAATATGATCAATACAATATTTTAGAAAGAATAGTTATACCTGAAAGACAAATTTTGTTTCGTGTAACTTGGATGGATGATGCTAATAAAATTCAAACAAATATAGGATACCGTGTTCAATTTAACTCAGCTATTGGGCCATACAAAGGTGGTCTTCGTTTTCATCAAAATGTGAATTTAGGAATTATTAAATTCTTAGGCTTTGAGCAAATTTTCAAAAACTCTTTAACTGGGCTTGCTATTGGTGGTGGAAAGGGTGGCTCTAATTTTAACCCTAAAGGTAAAAGTGATGGAGAAATTATGAGATTTTGCCAATCATTTATGATTGAACTCTCAAAGCATATTGGTGAAACAAGAGATGTTCCTGCTGGCGATATTGGTGTTGGTGGGCGTGAAATTGGCTACATGTTTGGTGAGTACAAAAGAGTTACTGGAAATTTTGAAGGAATACTTACAGGAAAAGGTATTAATTGGGGCGGAAGTTTAACAAGAACAGAAGCTACTGGTTTTGGTTCTGTATACTTTGCAGAGAATATTCTAAATAAACAAAATGATTCACTAAAAGATAAAGTTGCTACAGTATCGGGTTCGGGTAATGTTGCAATTTATACTATACAAAAACTTTATGATATGAATGCGAAACCTGTAACATGTAGTGATTCTCGTGGTATGATTTATGATAAAAATGGTATTAATTTAGATACACTAAAGTTAATCAAAGAGATTCAACGATCATCTCTAGAAGAGTATATATTAATTCACAAAGATGCAACTTATCTTCCAATACATAAGTATCCACAAGGAGCAAATGCTGTATGGGCAGTGCCTTGCGACATAGCATTTCCAAGTGCAACTCAAAATGAACTAAACTTAAAAGATATGAAAAATCTATATAAAAATGGGTGCAAGTTAGTATGCGAGGGTGCAAACATGCCAACAACTCCTGAAGCTATAGAGTTTATGTTGGAGAAAAAAATGCTTTTTGGTCCTGCAAAAGCTGCTAATGCTGGTGGTGTAGCAACTTCACAACTAGAAATGAGTCAAAATGCAAGTATGCAAAAATGGTCATTTGCCGAAGTAGATGGTAAGCTTAGAAAAATCATGAAATCTATATTTGACCTCTCTTATGAAACATCAAAAGAGTTTGAGCATGAAGGAAACTTGATGATAGGAGCTAATATAGCTGGTTTTAAAAAAGTTGCTGATTCTATGATAGACCAAGGGGCTGTTTAAAATATATTTTAAATTATAAACAGACTGTTCTATAATCTCATTAAATTTTTAATTTAATGAGATTAGTATTTATTGAAATTTAACTAATGCTTTAAACATATCTTCTTTGACTTGTTTAACATTTTTTGTCCCATCAAGATTTAACATAACACCCATGTTTGTATAAAATGCTATCAAAGGAGATGTTTGCTTGTGATATGTTTGTAGTCTACTCTTTACAGTCTCAATATCATCATCATCTCTTATAATTAGTTTACCGCTACAGTAATCACAGATACCTTTAACTTTTGAAGAGTTAAATTCAACATGAAAAGACGCTCCACAATCCAAACAGACTCTGCGACCATTGATTCTTTCTATTATTAATTTATCTGGAACATTTAATGATATAACTTTATCAAGCTCCATTTTCATATTGTCCATTAGTTCTTTAAGTACTTCTGCTTGCAAAAGAGTTCTTGGAAATCCATCAAGAATAAAACCTTTTTTACAATCAGTCTTAGATAGCCTATTTTTAATAATCTCTATAATAACACTATCGGGAACAAGTCCTCCTTTATCCATGATTTTTTTTGCTTCTATGCCTATGTCTGTTTTATCATCAACCGCAGCTCGCAACATGTCTCCTGTTGAAATTTGTGGAATATTATACTCTTCCATCAAAAACTTAGCTTGTGTGCCTTTACCAACACCTGGTGCGCCAAATACCATTAAATTCATAAATACAACTCCTTTTACTGTTAGTTATTAAAAATTTGAACAGATACAAAATTAATTAAGCTAAAAAATTATCTCTATTTATAGATACATAAATTGTGATAGCATTATAATTACAATGATTAAACTAAATGGAAAAAAATGACTTTTGAATATCCAAGGCTGAATACCAAAAAACTTTTGATTTATGCCTCTCATACCTAACCAAAGTCCTAAAATTGCTTTTATGCTTAGCATAATTTGAAAACTACTAAGCCCATCTTTACTAATCTCTCCAAAAACACTCCAAAAAAGATAAAGACCAGAAACAACTGCAACCATGAGGCTATATGGCACTACTTTTCTAACATGTATCATGATAGATTCTCTTGCTTTTATATCTTCTTCTTCGTTTAAAGTCTGTTTCATTTTTACCATAAAAAGGTTATCTGTAAAGAGAAACCCACCATATATGAAAACAGAAAAAATATGAATTGTATGTATGAGTGTATATGTCATGCTCTATTTATAACCAACTACATAATATGTATCTTTTCCATCTACTTTTTCTAATACAATTTTAAATTTTTCTGACCACTGTTTAATTATCTCATTTGTCTCTGCAATCATCTCATCGCCTTGTGATAAATTTTTTATCTTAAAATAATCTTTTGTACTTGAAAGTGCTACATACGAGAGATGAATTTTTAGTTTATCATGTAGAGATATAAGATGTTTTTCAACATAATTAAAACCATGAGTATTGTTTATGACTTTTTCTACTTGAAGCATTGCACTTTTTGTTACCGTGTATCCTAACTGTTTTAAAATAGCATCATTTGTCATATCTATCTCCTTTAACTCTTTTGTGAAATTAAAACATCTTCTATTATTTTAGAGATGTCACCATCGAGAATACTATTTATATTTGAATAAGCTATATTACTTCTTGTATCTTTTACTTGCTGATATGGTGCCATTACATAAGATCGTATTTGATGTCCCCAACCAATTTCGCTTTTTTCTACTCCTGCTTTTTCTGCTTGTTGTTTTTTTAATTCTAACTCATATAGACGAGATTTCAATATTTTCATGGCATTTGCTCTGTTTTTATGTTGACTTCTATCATTTTGACACTGGACTACTACACCTGTTTTTATATGAGTAATTCGTATAGCAGAATCTGTTTTATTGACATGTTGTCCGCCAGCTCCACTTGCTCTATAAGTATCTATGCGTATATCTTTGTCGTCTATATCTATGTCAATGTTATCGTCTATTTCTGGGCTTACCATTACAGAGCTAAATGAAGTATGTCTTTTTGCATTAGAATCAAATGGAGAAATTCTTACAAGTCTATGTATGCCATTTTCTACCTTGAGATACCCGTAAACATTTAATCCTCGTATAGCAAAACTAACATCTTTTAATCCTGCTTCATCGCCCTCTTGAAAATCTAAAGTTTCTACTTTAAAACCATATCTTTCAGCCCACCTAAGGTACATGCGATAAAGCATACTAGCCCAATCTTGACTCTCAACTCCTCCTGCTCCCGGGTGAATAGAGATTATTGCATTATTGTTATCTAGCTCCCCGCTAAGCATCATAGCAACTTCAAGGTTACTAACAAGGGCCTCTAGGCTTGGAGCTTCGGCTACTGTTTCATTTATAGTCTCTTCATCGCCCTCTTTTAGTGCCATCTCATAAATATCGTTTGTATCTTCAAGTATAACTTTGGCTTTTTCATATCTATTCAAAATAGAACTTACTACTGTCTTCTCTTTTGAAATAATTGCTGCTTTTTTTGCATGACTCCAAAAATCTGGATTTTGTTCCATTGACTCAATTTCACTCAATCTAGCCTTAATATTGTCTGGTTTTACGATTTGTGCAATATTGTCAATTTTAATTGCTAATTTTTTTAAAAGTTCTGTATACTCATAACTATCCAAATTAATACCTTTTTGCTATAATGTACTTCTAATTTTACAATAAAGAACCTAAGATGAAGATATTAAAAACAACCAAAGAGCTTATAGATTATAGAAAATCCCTTACATGTAGCATTGGGTTTATTCCAACCATGGGAGCACTTCATCAAGGACACATCTCTCTTATAAGAAAATCTATAGAAGAGAATGATTCTTCAATTGTTTCAATATTTGTAAACCCTACACAATTTTTAGTTAAAGAAGATTTTTCAAAGTATCCAAACAGATATGAAGCTGATCTAAGAATATGTAAACTCATAGGTATTGATGCTCTTTTTATACCAAATATTGATGAAATATATTTTGCAAATGAACCAAATATAGTCGCTCCTATGAGACAAAGCTACATGCTTGAAGGCTATCAAAGACCTAAACATTTTGATGGAGTCTTAAGAGTAATTTTAAAACTTTTAAATCTTACAAAACCAACAAAAAGCTACTTTGGCAAAAAAGATGCTCAACAACTTTTTCTCATTCAAAACATGGTAAAAACTCTATTTCTAGAAACTGCTATAGTTCCTTGTGAGATAATAAGAGATGAAAATGGACTAGCTCTCTCTTCAAGAAATATTTATTTAAATGAAAAGGAAAAAATTAAAGCACTAAATCTCTCAAAATCTCTCAAAGTAGCTTCTAGAGAGATTATGAGTGGCGAGTTACATGTAGAAAAAATCAAAAAAAGAATGAGAGAAGTTTTAAAAAATTTAGATGTAGAATATGTAGAAATAATAGATAGAAAATTTTGTAAAATAGAAAAAATAGATTTGAAAAATAGCATTATTTTAGTTGCTGTAAAAATTGGTAAAATAAGACTTATTGACAACATGTGGATATAGTAAAATATAGTGTCCAATAAACTAATGTGTTTTTTGTATCATCTCTACATGTGAAATTTTACATGTAGAGATTTAAATTTAATTTTCTTCTTGATTAAATTTCTCTTTTGCAATTTTTAAAGACTCTATGAGTTGATCTAAGTTTTCATAAGGAATATGAGCTTTCCAATCAGGTTTTGTCTCATCTCCTTTTATAGAAATTCCTATACTTACAACTGGAAACGAACCACTTCCATAGGGTTCTTCTAAATGAGAAACTGAAATAATTCCTTTTTTTGTCTCTGCTAATGCAAATTTATTTAAAATTGTATTTTTTCCACCCATGCTATTCTCCTTCTTCTATTTTATTTTTTTTAGTATCAAAGTACCTTATCATTTTTATTTGAGTTTTTAACCAATTTTTTTGTAACATTAATGGAAAACCGCCATAAATTTTTTTACCCTCAATAGATTTTGTTACACCGCTACGAGCAGCCAATTGTGCATAATCACCAATACTTAAATGTCCACCAGCAGCAGACTGTCCACCCATTACTACATTGCGACCAAGTGTAGTAGATCCTGCAAGTCCAGATTGAGACACCATCAAACAAGATTCACCAAGCTTGCAATTGTGTCCTATTTGAACTAAATTATCTATCTTTGTATTTTTGCCAATACAAGTAGTGCCAAATACAGCACGATCAATTGTAGTATTAGCCCCTATTTCAACATCATCTTCAAGTATTACATTGCCTGTATGGTGTATTTTTACATGTTCACCAGCTTTAGTGTGAGCATAACCATAACCATCGCTACCAATAATAACTCCTGCTTGAATGGAACAATTTGCACCTATTATAGAATCGTCATAAATTACAACATTTGGATAAATTAATGTATTTTTACCAATCCTAACATTAGCACCTACTACAACACCAGCCATTATATAAGCGCCCTCTTCTATAGTGCTACCATTTCCTATTACGGCATTTTTGTCGACAACCGCACTGTTGTGTATTTTTATTTTACCGCTATTGCAAAAAGGTTTCTTTATAAAATATTTACTTAATCTAGCCATATCAAGATATGGATTTTCACTCACAATAGCACTGCTTGTAATAGGTAAAAATTTTAAATTCTCCTCTTTGAGTATAACCGCTCCTGCTTTTGTAGATTTTAATTGATCTAAAAAAGTTATATCATTAAAAAAACATATTTGCGACTTATTAGCATTTTTTAGAGTTTCAAAACCAAAAACTACAAAATCTTTACCGCTATACGATACTCCAGACTCTTTTAATATATTAACTAAATTCATTAAACATCTAATGCCACAGAACCACTGCGTACCATGTCAATTGGGTTGAACTTCTTAATGGCTTTTAAAAAATTATCAATTCTCTTGGCATCATCAGCAACCATAACAACTATAAAATTCTCTCCACTACTTGCAATTGTTCCGTTATAAGCTTTTAACATAACATCTAATCCGCTAAAGTTTTCATTTAATGGAATTTTTACTAATGCCATCTCTTGCTCTGCAAATTCTCCTGATTCTATAACCTTATAAACAGGAATGAGTTTATGGAGTTGTTTTACAATTTGCTCTAAAACTCTTTTATTGCCATTTGTTACTATTGTAAGTCTTGAAAAATTTGTATTTGGAACTGGTGCAACAGTTAAACTATCAATATTATACCCACGACCTGCAAAAAGTCCAGATATGCGTGATAGTACCGCCTCTTCATTTATAACTACTACCGAAAGTACTCTTCTTGTATTTTCCATAATCTATTCCTTATACTCTAGCATCATGTTATATAGTGTACCACCAGCTGGAACCATTGGTAAAACATTTTCAAATCTATCTATATCTACATCTATAAAAGCTACCTTTTTACTATCAATTGCATCTTTTAGTGCTACATTAAACTCATTTTTAGTTTTAACCTTAAAACCCACTCCGCCAAAACTCTCTACTAGTTTTACAAAATTTGGTTGTTTTTGAATATCTGTTGATGAGTATCTTTTATCATAAAAAAATGTCTGCCATTGACGAACCATGCCTAAAAATTTATTATTTAAAATAATGTTTATAACTGGTATATTCATTTCAACTGCTGTCATTAGTTCTTGAACATTCATCAAAATTGAACCATCTCCTGTAAAATTAATAGATATTTTTTCAGGAAATGCTCTTTTGACACCAATAGCAGCAGGTAACCCAAACCCCATAGTTCCTAAACCACCACTAGTTATAAATTGACGAGGAAAGCTAAATGGATAAAACTGTGCTGCCCACATTTGGTGTTGACCGACATCGGTTGTTATAAATGCATTATCTCCAAGCATCTCTCCTGTTTTTTCTATAATCCATTGCGGTTTTAAAACTTTATCAGAATCCTTATACCCTAGAGGGTGTATTTCATCGTATCTATTTAGTAAATCTCTCCAGCTTTTATACTTTTCTGCATTAATTTTCTCTTTTGCTAAGGGAATCATACTTTCAACAACATTTTTCAAATCACCGACTATTGGAAAATCGACATCAACAATTTTTCCTATACTGCTTGGATCTATATCAATATGAATAATTTTTGCATGTTTTGCAAATTCATTTAGTTTGCCTGTAACTCTATCATCAAATCTAGGACCAAAAGCTATCATAATATCAGCTTCGCTCATGGCCATATTTGCACTATAACAACCATGCATACCTAGCATTCCTAAAAGAAGTGGGTTTTTATGACCCATGACACCTCTAGCCATTAAAGTTTCAACAGCGGGTATGCCTGTTATTTTAGCAAATTCACGCACCTCATCACTTGCATTTGAGTTAATTGCTCCACCACCAATATATAGCACTGGTCTTTTTGAGTTAGCTATGGCCTCAACTGCTTTATTTATTTGACGACCATTGCCTTTGTATGTAGGTTTATAGGTTTGCATTTTTATAGTATCAGGATAATTAAATTTTGCATTTTGTGCTGTAACATCTTTTGGTATATCAATATGAACAGGACCAGGACGACCACTACGAGCAATAAAAAATGCCTCTTTAAGTATGCGTGGTAAATCTTTTACATCTTTTACTAAATAGTTATGCTTTACACATGGTCTTGAAATTCCAACCGCATCAATTTCTTGAAATGCATCAGTCCCAATCACACTAATAGGCACTTGTCCACTTATAACAACTAGAGGTACGGAATCCATGTATGCAGTTGCAAGTCCAGTTACTGCATTTGTAAATCCGGGTCCACTCGTAACAAATGCA
Organism: Sulfurospirillum sp.; assembly: GCA_016735235.1. Lineage (GTDB taxonomy): Bacteria > Campylobacterota > Campylobacteria > Campylobacterales > Sulfurospirillaceae > Sulfurospirillum_A. Next base: position 15,610 of record JAERRW010000036.1, read on the forward strand.
ACACCAACATCACCACTACTTCTAGCATATCCATCAGCAGCATGAATAGCAGCTTGTTCATGTCTAGTTAAAATATGTTGAAAATACTTCTGTTTATATATTTCATCATAAACATTCATTATAGCACCACCAGGATAGCCAAAGACTACACTTATATTCTCTTTTGCTAGTGCTTCAACAACCATTTGAGAACCGCTTAATTCCATGACTTCTCCTTTTGCTATAATTTTACCTTTTCTATATCTTAAGTATTTAAAAAGTTTATTATTATACCGAAACTATATTAATAATATATTTTTAAAAATTATCTGTCTGATTCTAAAAAACAAAAACTTGTTTTTAAAATTTATCTATTTTAAATAAAACATAGATATAATTTATTGCTCTATAAAATATTCTACTACACTTTTATGGAGCTCAATAGTCTTTTATTTAGTAATTCTGGTTAAGCTACTGTTTTCATTAATCAAAATTACAACTAAAAGTCCTATTTATGTACAGTATCTTGTAAAAAAATAAAAGGAGAATATTTCATGAGCAATACAGTAAAAATGATAATACCAATAGCGGTAGCTGTCATTATAGCTTTACTACCAACACCAACAGGCTTAGATCCAAATGCACACTACTTTTTTGCAGTCTTTATTGCTGTAATTATAGGTTTAATTTTAGAACCTATTCCAGCGGCTTTAATTGGTTTAATAGGTGTTGCATTTTCAGCAACTTTTGGCTTAGTAGGTGAAACCGCAAGCGAAAGTCGTAATTGGATGTTAAGCGGATTTTCAAATGGTGTCATATGGTTAATATTTGCAGCATTCATGTTTGCACTTGGTTACAAAAAAAGCGGATTAGGAAAAAGAATATCACTTTTGCTCGTAAAACTACTTGGTAAAACTTCTTTAGGTTTAGGTTATGCCGTAGCATTTGCCGATGGTATTTTATCGCCATTTATGCCTTCAAATACCGCTCGTAGTGCAGGGACAATTTTCCCTATTGCTATTAATATTCCTCAAATGTTTAACTCAACTCCAGAAAATGAACCAAGAAAGCTTGGTGCTTACATCTCTTGGGTTGCAATTGCAACAACTTGTGTAACAAGCTCAATGTTTCTAACAGCACTTGCCCCTAACTTGTTAGCGGTTTCACTGGTTGAAGAGAATGCAGGTATTGTTATAGAGTGGGGACAATGGTTTGGCTCATTAGCAGTTATTATGATTCCTCTTTTCCTAGCAGTTCCACTTTTAGCATATCTTATTTATCCACCAGAGCAAAAAAAATCACCAGAAGCTCCTGCTTGGGCAGCTAAAGAGTTAGAAAAAATGGGTTCAGTTTCAAAAAAAGAATTTTTAATGTTAGGTTTTGGAATATTAGCACTTGTTATGTGGATATTTGGTAATAAAATTGGAGTAAACAGTACAACTGCTGCACTTGCAGTTTTGTGTCTTTTAGTTCTTTCAAATGTAATTACTTGGGAGGATGTTATAACAAATAAAGCGGCATTCAATGTATTTATCTGGTTTGCAACTTTGGTCGCTATGGCAGGTGGTTTAAAAGAAGTAGGGTTTTTAGATTGGTCGGCTAAGCTCATTTCTGAAAATTTAATAGGAATGGAACCAGTAACTACAGTAGTACTGCTTGTTGTACTCTTTTTCTTGTTCCATTACTTTTTTGCAAGTGTTACAGCTCATGTAGTAGCTCTTTTGCCTCTATTTTTAGGAGTGGGTGCTAACCTAATTCCAGCTGAAATGATGCAACCGTTTGCAATTTTACTTGTAGGTTCGCTTGGTCTTATGGGAATTTTAACACCATATGCAACTGGTCCTTCTCCTATTTGGTATGGAGCTGGATATATATCTCAAGCTGTATGGTGGAAACTAGGTGCAATTTTTGGCTCTATATATTTAGGTGCTTTAGTGTTGCTCGGATTTTTTATACTATAAAATTTTATAGTTGGAGAGTATTTTGTACTCTCCAAACTTATAACGATATACCAGCACTTTTTAATGTAGACTCTATATACATCTTTCTCATTTTCAAAAATATGGGACCGGGTTTTCCATTACCTATTTTTTTGCCATCTATTTCTACTATTGGTAATACAAAAGTAGTTGCACTTGATAAAAATGCTTCATCTGCATTTAAAGCTTCTTTTGTAGTAAAAAGGCGTTCTTCTGTTTTAATGTCATGCTTGCTTGCAATCTCTAATAAAATCTTTCTTCTAATTCCTGGCAAAATTGAGTTTGAGAGAGGTCTTGTTATGATAATATTATCTTTTACTATATATGCACTAGAAGATGCTCCTTCGGTAATAAACCCATCTTCAACCATCAAACCCTCATAAGCACCTCTTCTTTTGACTTGCTCTTTTATCATGCATTGTCCCACAAGTGCAATAGACTTTATATCTCTTCTTTTCCATCTTATGTCTTCTAGTGTTATAACCTTCACTCCATTTGACACATAATCATTGTTGATAATATCTTTTTTAAATGCAAAAGCGGTACAAGTTGTAGGTATATTTTTAGGATATGCAAAATCACGATAAGCAACCCCTCGGGTTATCTGCATGTAGACACCGCCCTCTTTTATATCATTTTTTTTAATCAATTTATCTATCATTTTTAGAAATTTATTTTTACTCATTGGCCACTTTAAATCAAGTTCACGCAAACTTCTATCAAGTCTTTCTAAAAAAGGCTCTCTATCTAAAGCTGTATAGTTTATAACTGGAACAACCTCATAAATACCATCACCAAATATGTAACCTCTATCAAAGATAGATACTTTTGCCTTATCAGCTTTTAAATATTTGCCGTTTAAAAATACTATGCCGTCCATAATGTAATCCTTTAATAAAAAATAGTTATGAATTTTACCATAAATTTTAAAATTTTATTTGATAGTAAAATAGTAGATAAAACTTTTTTATAATGGTCATAGTTTAATATATCTTTTATCTTAAAAATGATAAAAATATATCTATAATAACACTAAAGAGAGGAAGATAAAATGAGAGATGAAAAGTTCATACATGATAGTAAAACTGTACTAAAATTTATACAAATATATTGTAATAACAAACATCAAAATATATTAAAAGAAGAAAACTTATTAAATTTAACATATAGAAAAAAAGAGTTACATGTGAATCTTGCATATAATTTATGCTCTGAATGTAAAAAAATATTTTTATATTCATATCAAAAACTTCAAGCTTGTCCTCATGAAGAAAAACCACGCTGTAGAAAATGTGCTAAACCTTGCTATGAAAAACATGAGTGGGTAAAAGTAGCAAAAATAATGAAATATAGTGGAATGAAACAAGGTTTAATAAAACTTACAAAACTTTTTACTGCAAAGACTTTATAGCTTCATAAGCAACATCCATCATCTTATCTATCTCTTTATAGGTAATAATATAGGGAGGCATAAAATAGACTACATTTCCTAATGGTCTTAAAAATACTCCATACTTTAAGGCATAATCAAATACTTTTAAACCTACTCTCTCTTCTGGTTTGTATCCCTTTATATCGATAGCAGACACCATTCCTAACTCTCTTGTATTTTCTACATTTTTTAACTCTTTAAATATCTTAAGTTTTTTAGATATATAGGCACTCTTTTTTCTATTTTTATTTATAATATCATCTTTTTCAAATATATCTAAAGTAGCATTTGCCACACTACAACAAAGTGGATTTCCTGTAAAACTATGTGAATGTAAAAATGCTTTTTGTTCATTATAATCACCGTAAAAAGTATCATAAATAGCATTAGTTGTTAGTGTGCAAGATAGAGGAAGATAACCGCCTGTTAAGCCTTTTGAGAGAGTCATAAAGTCTGGAGTTATATTAGCTTGATTCACACCAAACATGGTGCCTGTTCTTCCAAAACCAGAAGCTATCTCATCGGCTATGAGATGCACCCTATATTTACTGCAAAGCTTACGAGCAAGTTTAAGATACAAAGGTGCATACATGTGCATACCCCCTGCACACTGTAAAAGAGGTTCTAGTATAAAACCAGATATTTCATGTGAATACTCTTTTAAAACCACTTCGAGCTTAAGAGCAGCTTCTTTAGCAGCATTTTCACTCTGATTTTTTGGTACTGGCGCTTGAAGTGTTTTTAATAGTATGTGTTTAAAAGTATCTTTATAAAGCCCTACATCACTTACAGAAAGTGCTCCTATTGTTTCACCATGATAACCATTTTGTAAAGATAAAAAATATGGTCTAGTTTCGCCTCTGTTTTTATGATACTGATAACTCATTTTCAAAGCTACCTCAACCGCACTAGATCCATTGTCCGCATAAAAGACTTTTTCTAATCCTTTTGGTGTAATTTCAACTAATCTTTTTGATAACTTCACTATAGGTTTGTGAGTAAAACATGTTAATATTACATGTTCTAAACTATCTACTTGATTTTTTAATTTTTTGTTTATATATTTATTTGAATGACCAAAAATATTAACCCACCATGAACTTATAGAGTCTATATATTTATTGCCATTATAATCATATAGATAAACACCTTTGCCTTTTTTAATAGGAATTAGAGGCAGTTTTTCGTAATCTTTCATCTGTGTACATGGGTGCCAAATGTGTTCTAAATCTTTTTTAGCTAAATCTAAACTTTTTTTACTCATTTTGATTCTCCGTTGTCATTGGTTTTATAGTCTTTTAATAACAATATAGATAGAATTATAACAAAAAATTAAATAGGGCTTGTGTTGAGCTCAATAAGGCATTATATATGATCACTTGGATGCAGCGTCACAAAAAATATTTAGTTGTAACAATTTGGATAAGTGTAATAGCATTTGTTGGGGCTGGTTTTGTTGGCTGGGGAGCTTACGACTTTAACTCCGATCGTGCGTCATCAGTAGCAAAAGTAGGTGATAGAAAAATAACTGTTCAAGAGTATCAATTAGTTTATGCAAACTACTATAACTTTTACAACAACATGTTAGATGGTGGAATGACTCAAGAAAAAGCCGATCAAATGGGTTTAGAAAAGATAGTTTTAGAAAGTGTCATCAACCAAACTATTATTTTATCTTATGCAGATGAAATTGGTTTACGCACAACAGAAGATGAAGTTAAAAATACTCTAATAAATGATCCATCTTTTCAAAAAGATGGTTTGTTTGACAAAGATACATATTACAATGCTATAAAACAGTCGCAAATAAAAGCAAAAGATTATGAAAATGGTTTAAAAAAACAGATTTTACTCTCAAAAATACAAGATATATTAAAATTAAAACCAACTACTTTTGAAAAAGAGTTATTTGTATCATCAATGCTTATGAAAGATAGACTTGCTATTGATATAATTTATCTTGATACTAGTGAAGTTATTGTAGATGAAGTTGAAACTAAAGAGTATTGGGATAAACACAAAACAGACTATTTGAGTGAAAAAAGTTATGATTTAGATACCATCACAGTTGGACTATCAGACAAAAATATAAACAATGAGGAGTTAGAGGTTTTTTATCAAGAGAAAAAACATAATTATAAATCTCAAGAGGGAAAAATACTTAACTTCTCTGAAGCAAAAGTAGATGTTGAAAAAGATTATCGTTTTCAACTCTCTAAAAGAGAAGCTTTAGAAAATTATTTACTGTTTAAAAAATCTGAATTAAATACAACTAATACTAAAAATGTAAAAATAAGTGATATCTCTTTTCCTGTTAAAAAACTAGAAAATATCAAAATAGGAGAAACTCTTAAACCAATAAAAACAGAAGATGGATACATAATAGTTAGACTTGCAAAGATAAACTATGCTCTTCCAAAATCTTATGAAAAAGCAAAACCTGATATTTTAACTCAACTAAAAGCTGAAAAACAGATTAACATGTTAGAAGAAAAAGCACAAGCTAAATTAGAAAATTTTAAAGGCAAAGACATTGGGTTTGTTAGTAGAGAGAGTAGAGGTAAAATAGGCGAACTAAACGAATCGGAGAGTCTAGAATTTGTAAATTTTGTTTTTGATAATAATAGAGAAAAAAACTTCAAAATTATTGGCAATAAGGCAATTTTATACCAAATTTTAGAACAAAAATTACTTGATAAAAGTAAAATAGAGAAGTATGTAACATTAATTAATGATAATATATCACAAATGAAACAAAATGAGATTAATCAAAACTTGGTAGTAAAATTAAAAAAAAGATATAATGTAGAACAATATTATAAAGGAAACTAATTGGGTACTACTATTTTAGGTATTGATATTGGATCAAGTAAAATTTGCGCCATCATTGCAGAAAAAAATGGTGATGACATAAAAATTCTTGGAGCTGGTATTGCAAAATCGCAGGGACTCAAAAAAGGAATAATTACAAATATTGAGCTAGCTTCAAAGTCTATTAAAAATGCACTAAATGATGCAAAAAGAGTAGCAGGCACTCAATATGAAAAAGTAATTGTTTCTATCTCTGGAGCATATACAAAAAGCATAGACAGTAATGGTATTATCAATATTCCTAATCGTGACATAGGTATTCGAGAAATTAATCGTGCTATGCAGATGGCAGACCATAATGCAAGCATACCAAGTGAGTATGAAAAACTTCATATACTTCCATATAACTTTAAAGTAGATGACCAAGAACTTATAGATGACCCTCAAGGCATGAGTGGAGCAAGATTAGAGGTGCAAACTCATATCATAACAGCACAAAAATCATCACTATGCAACTTAGTAAAAACTGTTAAATCCGCTGGTGTTGAAATAGATAATATAGTTTTAGGTAGCTATGCTTCTAGTATAGCTATTTTAGATGTTGATGAAAAAGAACTCGGTGTTGCGGTGATAGATATGGGTGGTGCAACATGTAGCCTTGTTGTTCATACAAGTAATGCTATGCGGTTTAATGATTTCTTAGGTGTTGGGTCTTTAAATATTACAAATGACCTTTCAACTGCACTTCATACACCATTAGGAGCAGCAGAAAATATAAAAATAAACCATGGTTCACTTCATGGCAACTCTAGCGACCTTATAGAACTTCCAGTTATAGGTGATGATGGATCAACGCATGAAGTCTCTTTAGAGATAGTATCAAATGTAATATATGTTCGTGTAGAAGAGACACTGATGATTATGGCTAAATCACTGGAAGATAGTGGATACAAAGATCAACTTGGCTCGGGAGTAGTTCTTACTGGTGGCATGACTAAACTAGAAGGTATTAAAGAGTTAGCATCTGCTATATTTGATAACATGTCAATAAGAGTTGCTAAACCAAAAGAGATGAATGGACTTTTTGAGACACTAAGAGACCCGGGATACTCAACGGCTATAGGGCTTATACTTTATGGTGCTGGACATTTTACACCTTATGAAATTGACTCAAACAAAAAGTTAAGGTATAAAAATGAAGTCGTCGTTCAAGACATGTTAAACAGTGAAGATAGCGATATATTTACAGATAATAGAATTGAAACAAAAAGTGCTAAAAATAAACTAAGAAACATAGCATCGTTAAGAGAGCAAAAAAACAGTTTTTTAAATAAAATTTGGAATCGTATGACACAACTATTTTAATAGGAGAGAAAATGAGTGGTTTTAGTATAGAAGAAACAAGACGTACTTCTGGAGCAAAAATAAAAGTTATTGGTGTTGGTGGTGGTGGCGGAAATATGGTTAATCATATGATAGCACAAGGAATAGTGGGCATAGACTTAATAATTGCTAATACTGATGCACAAGCACTAGAACATTCAAAAGCCTCTACAAAACTGCAACTAGGAGAAAAAAAGACTAAAGGTTTAGGGGCTGGAATGCAACCTGAAATTGGTAAAGAGTCCGCCTTGGAGAGTTATGAAGAGATTAAAAGTGCACTTGAGGGTGCGGACATAGTTTATGTCGCTTCTGGACTTGGTGGTGGAACTGGAACTGGAGCGGCTCCTATTATTGCTCAAGCCGCTAAAGAGATTGGGGCTTTAACTGTTTCTGTAGTAACAAAACCTTTTATGTTTGAAGGTAGAAAAAGAATGAGGCTCGCAACTGCTGGTTTAAGTGAACTAAAAAAAGAGAGTGATTCTATAGTAGTTATTCCAAATGACAAACTTTTAGCTATTGTAGATAAAAATTTAGGAATAAAAGATAGTTTTAAAATAGTAGATGATGTGCTTAGTCGTGCTGTTAGTGGAATGAGTCAAGTCGTACTGTCTTCTGGTCAAAGTGATATAAATGTTGATTTTGCTGATGTTAAAACAGTGATGTCTCATAGAGGCATGGCTCTTATGGGTGTTGGCGAAAGTAGTGGCGAAGGAGCTACCAGTGAAGCTGTAAAAAGTGCAATTGAATCTCCACTACTAGACAACATGTCTATAAATGGTGCTTTAGGCGTTCTTATACACTTTCATATTCCCTCAACTTGCCCTCTTGCAGATATAAGTGATTCTATGCGAATTGTTTATGATAGTGTAGATGAAGATGCAGATGTTATTTTTGGAACAACCACAGATGATAGCATGGCAGATGATAGTGTCAAGGTTACTATAGTTGCAACTGGTTTTGAAAATAAAATAGAAAAGACAAAAGAGTTAAAACTGCTTAATGAGTCTCGTGAGACTAGCAAAAAAGAGCGTATTACTCGCCTTAAAAAAGTAAGTGGTGGTTATGAAGGTCAAGAAGATTATCTCGATATTCCTACATATATTCGTCATCAGATGGATTAAAAACTTTTAAAATTTTTTATCTTTTAGGAAAAAGTTTAACTTTTTTCTAAAAGAAAACCTCGATCAAGTCCAGCTAAATCTTTATAAAATTTTAATTTGAAATATGAATTTTTTAAATAATTAGCTATACTCTCTTTTTGTTTATATCCCATTTCACATGCTAGATATTTTACATTTTTATCTCTATATATATCTATTATTTTATGAAGTATCTCATCTCCTATGCTCCCGCCATATAGAGCCATATTAGGCTCAAAAGATAGTCCCACATGTAGAGCCTCATCATTAGCTATGTATGGGGGATTTGAAACTATAATATCGAAATTCTTTTCATGAAAATTTTCACATAAATTACTATGTATAAATTCAATATCTACTCCATGTTTTTTTGCATTTTTTTGTGCAACATGTAGAGCCTCTTTACTAATATCTATGGCTGTAATGGTGGCATTTGGCAATAAAATAGCAAGCATAATAGAGATAATACCACTTCCAGTTCCAATTTCTACTATACGAGGTTTTTTTATGCCTTTACATGTGGAGGCTACTAAATTTACTAATATTTCTGTTTCTGGTCTTGGTATAAGCACATTTGAATCTACATAAAAATCTTTTCCATAAAAACTTACACTATTTGTAATATACTCTATAGGTTCATTTTTAATTCGTCTATCAATAAGCTTAAAGTACCCCTCTTCTTCTACATGTTCATCATCATGAGTTATAATCCAGAGTTGATTTTTTTTCAACAAAAAGGCTAAAAGAATTCTAGCTTCTTTGTTTGGAATATCGCTTACTCCTCTTAAGCGTCTTGTTGCTTCAAGCAAAATACTCTTTACGCTATACATTAACGCCTAGTTTTTCAAGTCTTTTAGTAAGTGCTGGATGTGTATGATAAAAAGCAACCGTTAAAGGGTGAGAAAGAGGAAAACTTTTATTTTCATCTGCCAATTTCATCAATGCGCTCGCTAGTGCTTCTTTGCTTTCGCATTCACTTCCATACTCATCTGCGGCATACTCATTATAACGACTTAGAAGTCCAACAAAAGGCATCATTAAAAAAGACAAAATAGGAGATAAAAGTAAAAATAGAATAAGAATCATATGAGGACTTTTTTCTAATCCAATATCTGTAAATATAACTTCTGGAATATTGCCAAAAAATGCAAATATAACAAATAACATCATAGCACTTGCTCCTATATTTTTAATAATATCACCATGTTTGAAATGACCCAACTCATGCCCTAAAACTGCTAACAACTCTTTTGTTTCAAGTTTTTTTATTAAAGTATCGAATAGTACTACTCTTTTAGATTTGCCAAGCCCTCCAAAATAAGCATTTAGTCGTTTATCTCTCTTGCTTGCATCTATTTTATAGACTCCGCTACTATTTAAACCAGACTTTTTCAAAAGGTTTTCTATAGCACTTTGTAACTCTTCATTGTCTAGTGGCGAAAACTTATTAAATATAGGTGCTATTAAAGTTGGGTATATCATGTTAATAAATAGTATAATTGTAAAAACTACACCAAATCCATACATCCACCAATTTTCAAAACTCTCAATAATAAAAGCCAATAACCATATAAGAAGTGAGCCAAACACAAGAAATATAGCAATGCCTTTAATTTGATCTATTAAGTAAGTTTTAATATCTATCGTTGAAAAACCATATCTTTTATCAAGGTTAAAAGTTTTATACAAGTCAAAAGGAACTCCTAATAAAAAATTAATACCAATAAAAGTAAGCATAAAGCTAACAGTATAGAGCATGTCATTATTAAAATAAATTGCACTATCAACCATTTTAAAGCCAAATCCAATCCAAGCAAAAAATATCAACAAATCATACATGGAACTCACAATAGATATTTTACTCGTCTCAATTTTGTACTCGCCCGCTTCTTTGAAGTTTTTTTCACTTAAAATTATCACTTTTCCATTTTTCTTGCTAGCTACAAATTTTAATTCCATAAAACTTATATATATTTTAGCAAGAGTATACAAAATGTAAATAATTAACATAATTTCTAACATAATTCTATCCTAGTTTTTTAGGTTAATTATATCAAATTTACAATAAAATTAGATAAATTAAATTACAGTTTTGTATATTATGGAGATATTTTTGGCACTTTTAAATTTACTTGAAATTAGCAAGGCATATGAATCACAGCAAATATTAAAAAATGTTGATTTTTTTATAGAAAAAGGTGATAGGATTTGTATTATTGGTAAAAATGGTGGTGGAAAATCTACACTCATGAAGATAATAAATGGAACTTTAGAGTTTGATCAAGGAAGACGCATTATACAAAATAATGTAAAAATAGAGATGTTAAACCAAACACCTGCTTTTAAAAAAGATATTAGTGTAAAAGATGCTATAGAAGAAGAGTTAATTGAGCTTAAAAATGCAAAAATAGATTATGACAACTTACTGTTAAAGCTTGAAAATGATTTTGAAAACAGTGGACTTCTTAAAAAACAAGAAGAACTAACAAATTTTTTAGATGAGTATAATGCATGGAATCTTGATGATAAAACAGAGAGAGTTTTGCAACAATTTCAACTAAAAGAGTATGAAAACCATCCAGTTACTCAACTTAGTGGTGGTGAGCAAAGAAGAGTTACCTTAGCAGGTCTTATACTTAAAAAACCAGATATTTTACTGCTAGATGAGCCTACAAACCATCTTGATGTTTATATGGTTGAATTTTTTGAAGAGATGTTATTAAAAGAGAAATTTACTCTTATTTTTATATCTCATGATAGATATTTCATAGACAATATCGCAACAAAAACTATAGAAATAGATGAGTGTAGTATCAAAACTTTTAAAGGTGGTTATGAAAACTATTTAAATGCAAAAAAAATTCTCATAATGAGCTTAACAAAAAGTCATAATACACTCTTAAAACACTTAAAAAGTGAAGAAGAGTGGCTTAAAAAAGGTGTAAAAGCTAGACTTAAAAAAAATATTGGAAGAACAAAAAGAGTATATGAACTTCGTGAAAATGCAAAAAAAAATCCATCTTTAATAAACAAAATAAAACTTGAACTAGAGAGAGAGCAAAAAAACTTTAATCAAGAGAAATCCATAAATAGACAAAAAATGCTGTTTGAAATGTATGGCATTCAAAAAAAACTTGGAAGTAAAGAGTTGATAACATCATTTTCTAGTAGAATTTTACAAAATGACAGAATAGCTATAGTTGGTAAAAATGGTGCTGGAAAATCAACACTGTTGAAGATATTTTTAGAAGAATTAAAAATAGATAGTGGTTCATTTAAAAAAGGTGAATTTAAAATAGGATATTTTGATCAACAAAGAATTTTTTTAAATGACGATAAAAATATAATTGAAACTTTTTGCCCAAATGGTGGAGATAGAGTAGATGTACGAGGACAAAATATGCATGTATTTGGATATCTCAAAAAATTTCTATTTCCAAAAGAGTACTTAAATAAAAAAATTAAACTGCTTAGTGGAGGGGAGAGAAGTAGAGTAGCTCTTGCTCTTCTTTTTACAAAAAAAATAGATTGCCTAATCTTAGATGAGCCGACCAATGACCTAGATATTCCGACTATAAATATCCTTGAAGAGTATATACAAAGTTTTCAAGGTGCTGTTATTTTTGTTAGCCACGATAGATACTTTGTAGATAAAATTGCAAAAAAACTATATATCTTTAAAGGTGATGGAAAAATTGAAGAGAGTTATCAAAACTATAGCGAATATTTAAGTATTGAAAAAGAGTTAAAAAAACTTGAATTGTACACATGTAAAAAAGAGAAAAATAGACCAAAAATAACCACACAAAGAACTATAAAATTTAGCTATAAAGAGAAACAAGATTATGAATCTTTACCTTTAAAAATAGAAGAACTAGAAAGCAAGATACAAGAACTTCAAAAGTGCTTACAAAATCCAGAGTGTTATCAAAAAATAGGTTTATCTAAATTAAGTATGCAACTAGAAGAAAAAAAGAGTCTCTTAGAACCTCTTATAGAACATTTTTTAAAATTAGAAGAAAAGATAGAATTTATCTCTAAAACTCAATATAATATTTCCTAAAATTTAAGTCTGTTTAGTTGCAATGTATGAAAAATATTATCAGACTAAAGAGTTAGTAGGAGTTTGTAATGACCATAAAAACTTATCCAACTTCATCTAAAGGGTGGATAAAATATTTAACGGTCGATAAATACTATACTCCAAAAGAGATTGAATACAGAAAAGAACTTATTAATTTAGAATCTAAAAGCTTTACATTTATTGAGACTCAGCTTATGAGAGACAATGTTAATAGAATCAAAAATTTCTGGAAAAGTGACTCTTGTTCTCTTAAAGAGAGTTATAAAAAAAACTAATTTTTGATACCTTGCTTTCTGAAGCATTCCACTCATTGTCAATTGAAGGTGCATATAGTACAAAAAAATAGTAAAGGAGATAATTAAAAAACAGTGATGATATTAAACCAATGTATAAAGTTATTGCATTTCATTTTTTATATGGATACATACATCCTCATTTTGATGGCAATGGAAGAACATTAAGGGTTTTATTTACTCACATACTAGGACAAAATGGTTTTGATATGTTTTATTATATATCTTTATCTGAAATCATTCACTCAAGCTGTAAAAGAAAAAGAGATTATGAAAAAGCATTTATTGATGTTGAGGAGAATGAACTAGATTTGACTTATTTTATCTATTATATTCAAGATATCATGATTGAAGCATTAGAAATATTGAATGATAGAGTATTTCTATGTGTTAGAGAAGATATTGTGTTTGATAAAGTTAAAGAAAATGAGATTCAACTAACCAAGCGTCAAGCAAATATTTTAAAACTAATAGCAAAAAATAAAAATGCATTTGCAATGACTTCAAAAAAGATAGCAAAAAGACTTAAGCTATCGACACAAACAATTTTAAAAGATATAAGATTTTTAATTGATTTTAAATTATTAAGAAAAAAGCAGGCAGGTTTAAAGATTTATTATGAGTTAGGTATTAATCTTATTAAAATATAAAAGCACTTTTTTGATTTAGATAATTGATATGAGTCATAGTTCAATATTAGTAATTTAAGTATAATTTATTCAAAATTTATCTTGAGGAGGATTGTCGATTTTATGGTATCTATTTA
>JAERRW010000017.1 GCA_016735235.1 Sulfurospirillum sp.
TATGGGATTAAAGCATATTAGTGGAAATAAAAAATGGTCGGCTATAAATCAGGCTCAATTAATTTATGATTATCTTTTACCATATTGGGGATCAGAGAGATATTATGAAGAAGAAAACAAATTATGCGAATCACTTGGTATAACTAAAATAAGATTGCGGTCATCTCAAAGGGCATATTGTCTAATAGCTAAGTATAAACAAAGTGATTATGGAGACCAATTCGAAAGTGATAATTATTCATTATTTGAAGAAATAGTTAAAAAACCAAATATTAAAGAATGGCTAGAGTGGGATGATGATTATTATGAAGCTAATAATCAAAATAACTTGGAAAGACTATTCTCTTGGATTTCAAAAACACAGGAGATTAAAAATGAAGATAACGAAGAAGAGCATGAAGAGTATGAACCAATAATAAGCAAATCAGTAGAAATAAGAGATTTAGCTATTTTTATAAAAGATGATAATGCTTTAAATGAGATGGAAGTAAATAGAAGTGTATCAAGAGGTCTAGTAGCAAGTGGAAAGATATATAAGCAAAATTATCAAGCTTCTCTTAGAGAGTTAGTTGATGGTGTCAATAAATTAAAAAGCTATAAGGATATGATCACTCTATCTGATGAAGAGACTATTAAAAGTATTGAAAAAGAATTTCTAGAATTAATTCCTCAAAAAAGTTTATTAGATATTGGTCAAGGCAATATTTCAGTCTGTTTTGAATATGGTAAAAATATAACTCAATTTAAAACTATTAAGATAGCTAATTATAAAGTTTTTAAAAATTTTAGTATTGATAAATTAAATAAAATAAATATTTTTGCTGGTTTTAATAATAGTGGAAAAACTTCACTTCTTGAAGCGATATATCTTTTAACAAGACAAAATGACATTGCATCATTTTTGAATCTTATAAAATTAAAAAATAAACTAAAATCATTAAATCCGAATTGGTTAAATCAGGTTTTTGATGAAGATATCGCTGTATCTGGAGTATTTAATAGCACCGAAACTTCAATACATTTCACCAAATTTGAAACAACTAATATTGATAAAAAAGATGACTATATAGCCTCATATAAACTTGATGGCATAGTTAATAATAGAACTTTCAATAATACTATTCATACCTTTGGTTATGAAACATTAAAAAGAGACAATAGCAAGACAAAACATTTATGTAATGCTATTTTAAAAAGCCCTTATTTTTATAATTTTAATGAAATACTTCAAACATACACAAAGAGCATTGAGTATAAATCTCAAGATGGTAAATTAGTTCTTAGCATGATTATTGAGTTTATAAAAAAGATAGATAGTTCAATCAATGATATTAAATTAGTTGATGATAACGATATAAAAAGATTTATTGTAGATTCAAATAAATTTACAGAAAAAAATCTTGATATTGCAAATTATGGAGAGGGGTTACAAAGAATATTTGAAATTGCCTTAAGTTTTGCTTATTCTCAAAATGGTATTTTATGTATAGATGAATTTGAAACAGCCATGCATTATTCACTATTAAAAGACTTTACAAAATTTGTTCAAGAGTTAGCCAATAAATTTAATGTTCAAGTATTTTTAACTTCACACTCAAAAGAGTGCATAGATGCTTTTGTAAATAATGGTTACAAAAATGATGAAATATCGGCATACTTTTTAGAAAATATTGATAATAAAATAAAAACTAAATTTGTTAAAGGCGATAGATTAGAGTATCTTGTAGATAACCTTGACCTTGATATTAGAGGTGATACTGATGAATAAAATTATTATTGCTTTTTGTGAAGGACAAGATGACATAGCATTTTTATCAGAAATTTTATCTGTGCATGAATTTAAACCTTATAAAAAAATAATAAAAGACTTTATCGAACCATTGAATAAACAATATATGATAAAACTACAAAATAAAGAAATAGCAGATAGAAAACTTGGCTTTCAGTCTGAATACATGATTCCATCAGTGGCTTTACAGAATGAAAGTGCAAACACACTGGTACTATTGCACAATCTAGGTGGAGACCAAAAAATAGAAGAACGAAATGACATATTATCAATGTATCAAAATATACAAAGTGGAGAAGATGACTTTACAAATTATAATTTAAACTTTAGATTTTTATATTTTTTTGATGCTGACGATAAGGGCATATCTACTAGAATGGATGAGATTAATGAAGAATTAGAGTTAAACGATAAATTATCACATAGTGAAATCAAAGAAATAGATTCATATGAGTGGGGTTGCTATATATTTCACAAAGATAAAGATAGTGGAGATTTAGAAGATATAATTTTAGATTTGATGAAACCAAACAATGAAACTATATTTAACAATAGCTCATCTTTTTTAACTGATAATGCTTTAGATGAAACGAGGTGTAGAAGGTTCAAAGAAAAAAAATCGATAATTTCTATTGCTGGACAATTGCAGTTTTCAGGTGTAAATAATTCTGTAATCATTTCTAAGAGTGATTATATAACATGTACTGATATTTCTGATAATGAACAGTGTCAAGAAATTATCAAATTATTTCAAAGTAAAAATGAATAATAAATTTATAAATGGTTCACAATGGGTTAGGTTTGATTGCCATTCACATGTAAATAGTGATAAAATATAAAAGGCAATTTCTATAATTTTTTATTTTTAAATTTTAGAAAATTGCACTTGAGGTTTAATATATGTGAGTATAAGAACATAAATGAAGTTAAGAGAGATTTGGATAAATTCTTGATATACTACAACTTCAATAGAAGACATGACTCTTTAAGTAAAGAATTAAAATCATATTAATTATAGGAATAAAAATTGAAAATTGAAAATAATTTGTTGAAAAAATTGGAAAAGCTATCTTCGCTAGAGATTGGTGATGACAAAAGAGACGATATGATAACTCAACTTAGTGAAATAGTTAAGTTTATAGAAAACCTAAATGAACTTGATTTAGATAAAGAAGAGGCAACATTTACAACTCTTCAAGGAGGAACACCAATGAGAAAAGATATTCCTAAAGTAGATTCTAAAATTATAAAAACAATTTTAAAAAATGCCCCTCAAAGCAAAAATGGCTCTTTTGTAGTGCCTAAAATCATTGATTAAACTCTATTAATAAGGAAAATAATGCCTCTTAATATCAAAGCACTATTAAAAAATGTTGTTGCTCATAAAGCGTCCGATTTGCATCTTGTTAGTAGAAGTGAACCGCAAATAAGAATAGATGGCAAACTTGTGGCACTTGACATGGATAAACTTAATGGTAAAGAGATTGAAGAGATGTGTTATACACTTATTTCAGATAAGCAGAAAAAAAATATAGAGGAGAATAAAGAGTTAGATTTTTCTGTTATGTTCCCAGATATTGGTCGTTTTCGTGCAAACTACTACTACACAATAAATAGTGAATTGGCCGCCTCTTTTAGAATTATTCCTATAGAGATGCCCTCTTTAGAAAATTTAAACTGCCCAAATATATTGAAAGAGATTACAAAAAGAGAGAAAGGTCTTGTTCTTATAACCGGCCCCACTGGAAGTGGAAAATCTACAACTTTAGCAGCCATGTTGCATGAGATAAACAAAAATGAACATAGACATGTCATTACAATAGAGGACCCAGTTGAATTTGTACATGAAAATAAAAAGTCTCTATTTTCACATAGAAATGTAGGTGAAGACACAAAAAGTTTTGCAAATGCATTAAAGTTTGCACTTCGTGAAGATCCCGATGTTATATTGGTTGGCGAGATGAGAGACAAAGAGACAATAAGTACTGCAATCACAGCAGCAGAAACTGGTCATTTAGTTTTTGGAACACTTCATACGAACTCTGCCGTTCAAACGGTAAATAGAATAGTTGATAGTTTTGAAGGTCCCGAACAGATTCAAGTAAGAAGTATGCTCTCAACATCTCTTCACTCTGTAGTATCTCAAAGTTTACTTCCTAAAAATGGAGGTGGGCGTATTGCAATTTTTGAAATATTGATAAACAATTCTGCTATTTCAAATCTAATAAGAGAGAATAAACTTCATCAAATATACTCTCAAATGCAATTAAATCAGTCAGAAACTGGCATGAGTACACAAACACAATCGATGGTAAAATTTCTTAAAATGAATACTATTACAAAAGATGATGCGATACGATTTTCAACACGACCTAGAGAGTTAATAAATTCAATAGGTGTATAATTATAATTACAGTTTAAATTGGGTATTATTGGTTTATTATAATAACATTAAATTTTAAGGCTAACATAAAAAATGACTAAAAACTACTACATGCTAGACAAAATAACGCCTACAAAAGCAAGCCTATTTTATAAACTTAAAAAGCTTGAGACTTGTTTAAATTTAAAGGAGCATTTCTAACATGGAAAATATATCTATTTTTGATATTATTTCACTCTCCCTTATTTTTATACTTGGTATAAAAGGTGTAATAAACGGTTTAATAAAAGAGGTTTTTGGACTTATAGGAATTGTAGGTGGTATATTTTTAGCTTCAAGATTTGCAGAAGAGATAGGGCAACTTGTAAATAAATATATATATCAAATAGAAAATGGTGCTGCTCAATATTTAGCTGGATTTATAACTCTTTTAATTCTTTTTTGGATACTTAGTCTTATTGTAGGTAATGTGCTAGAGAGTCTTGTTAAGATGAGTGGCTTAGGTGCTATAAATAAACTCGCTGGTTTTGTTGCTGGAAGTGCTAAAATATTCTTAGTATTCTCAATTTTAGCTATAACTTTATCGAATATAGAGTTTTTAAAAACAAGAGTAGATTCATACATGAGTAAAAGTTTTATGTACCCTGTTTTTATAGAAGTAGGTTCTTATATAGTAAAAATGGATAGTGATAAAATCGCTAATGATTTAAAAAATACATTAGGAGATGTGTAGCAACATGTCAAACATAGAAAATATGGAGTATGACACTTTGATAATTAAGTTTAAAAATATTTTAAAATATAATAATCTTAAATTTACAAAACAAAGAGAAGTTATATTAAAAACTATGTATTGCAATAACAATGAACATTTTTCGCCAATTAGCCTCTACGAACTCACAAAAAAGAACTACCCAGAATTAAATATTGGCATTGCAACTGTCTATAAAACACTTAATCTTTTAGAAGATTATATGATAGCTACTTCACTCTCATTTGGATTATCTGGAAAAAAATTTGAACTTAGAAATAAGCCTCATCATGATCATATGATATGTAAAATATGTGATAAAATTGTAGAGTTTGAAGACGATATAATTGAAAAAAGACAAGAGGAAATAACAGCCAAGTATGGTTTTAAATTAACAAATCATTTGATGCAACTCTACGGTGTATGTGAAAAATGCCAAAAAAATAGCAAACATCAAAATAAAGGAAAGTTTTGATATTCAACAACCAGTACGAACTACAAAGAGTAGAAAAAGCGGAACTATTAAAAGAGTTAGGCAAAAATCCATACACTCATAATATTAAAAGAGATTCAACTACAAAAAAGTTTAAAGATGATCATGAGCAGATAAAAAATTTAGAAAACATGCGAGATAAGAACAAGGAAAATACAGTAGCTGGAAGAATAAAATTTCTAAGACATATGGGCAAGGCCGCATTTGCAAAAATTGAAGATGACCAAGGAGTTCTTCAAGTCTATTTTAGCAAAGAGAGTATAGGAGAAGATTGGTTTAAATCGGTTAAAAAACTAATAGAAGTTGGTGATATTATAAGTGTAACAGGATTTCCATTTATTACAAAAACTGGTGAGTTATCTCTACATGTAAAAACCCTAAAACTTGCAACAAAATCTATAACCCCGCTACCTGAAAAATTTCATGGTTTAACAAACAAAGAGTTGCGTTACAGAAAACGTTATCTTGATATGATCATGAACTATAAAATAAAAGAGACTTTTAGAACAAGAAGTAAAATTGTAAGTTTAATCAGAAACTTTTTTGAAGAGAAAAATTTTCTTGAAGTTGAAACACCTATGATGCACCCTATACCCGGTGGAGCAAATGCAAAACCATTTGTAACTCATCATAATGCTTTAGGAGTTGAAAGATACCTTAGAATTGCACCAGAACTTTACCTAAAAAGACTTATAGTTGGTGGATTTGAAGCTGTTTTTGAAATAAATAGAAACTTTAGAAATGAGGGTATGGATTTAACTCATAACCCTGAATTTACTATGATAGAGTTTTATTGGGCATATCACACATATTATGACTTAATGGAACTTACTCAAGAGATGTTTGCAATGCTTTTAAAGCAGTTAAAACTACCTAAAAAAATACCTTATGGAGATATTGAAATAGATTTTTCAAAAAAATTTAAAATATTATCATACAAAAATGCACTTATAGAAATTGGTGGTATTTCTATTGAAACTCTTGAAACAAAAAAGAGTGTATTGGCTTATTTAAAAGATAAAGATGAAGAAGTAGATGAGAAGCTTAGCCTTGGAAAACTTTACGAGAAACTTTTTGATCTTTATGTCGAAAAAAAACTCATTAATCCAACTTTTATTATTGACTACCCAATAGAGATTAGCCCATTAGCAAGAAAAAAAGATGATGATCAAAACATAGCAGAAAGATTTGAGCTTTTTATAGCCGGTCATGAGATAGCCAATGGATTTAACGAACTCAATGATCCAATAGATCAATACAATAGATTTACTTCTCAACTAAAAATAAAAGATGAAGGAGATGGTTCGGCTCATGAAATGGATGAAGATTATGTGCGAGCATTAGGTTACGGCTTGCCTCCAACAGCTGGACAAGGAATTGGAATAGATAGACTTACCATGATTTTAACAAATGAGCAATCAATTCGAGATGTCATTTTATTTCCTGCCATGAAACCAGTACATGTAAACAATAATAAAAAAGAGGATATCTAATGAGTATTTTAAAAAATATTGATCCAGAAATTTATGAGTTTATGGAGAGTGAGTTAGTAAGACAAACTGATCATTTAGAGATGATAGCAAGTGAAAACTTCACTTATCCTGCTGTTATGGAAGCTATGGGAAGTATTTTTACAAACAAATATGCAGAGGGTTACCCCAATAAAAGATACTATGGAGGGTGTGAATTTGCAGACAAAGTGGAGCAACTTGCAATTGATAGAGCTTGTAAACTTTTTCAATGTAAATTTGCAAATGTTCAACCAAACTCTGGAAGTCAAGCAAATCAAGGTGTTTATCAAGCACTTTTAAAGCCATTCGATAAAATACTTGGTATGGATTTAAGTCATGGTGGTCATTTAACTCATGGCTCAAAAGTAAGTAGTTCTGGTAAAACATACTCTAGTTTCTTTTACGGAGTTGATGAGAACGGAATCATTAACTACAATAAAGTAAGAGAAATAGCACATATTGTTAAGCCAAAAATGATTATATGTGGAGCAAGTGCATATCCAAGAGAGATTGATTTTGCAAAATTTAGAGAGATAGCTGACGAAGTTGGTGCATTTTTATTTGCTGACATCGCACATATTGCTGGATTAATAGTTGCCAATGAACATGTTAGTCCATTTCCTCACTGTGATATAGTATCGACAACTACACACAAAACACTAAGAGGTCCTCGTGGTGGGCTTATTATGACAAACAGTGAAGAGATAGCAAAAAAAGTCAATAGTGCTATATTTCCGGGCATTCAAGGAGGACCACTAATACATGTAATTGCAGCTAAAGCGGTTGGATTTGCAGAGAACTTAAAGCCTCAATGGAACGAGTATGCCAAAAATGTTAAAGCAAATGCAAAAGTTTTAAGTAACATTCTTATTAAAAGAGGGTATAATGTAGTTAGTGGTGGTACTGATAATCATCTAGTTCTTGTAAGTTTTTTAGGACTTGAATTTAGTGGAAAAGATGCTGATGAGGCTCTTGGGGATTCAGGAATTACTATAAATAGAAATACTGTGCCAAATGAAAATAGAAGCCCTTTTGTAACAAGCGGGATTCGCATAGGAAGTCCGGCATTAACAGCACGTGGTATGAAAGCTAAAGAGTTTGAGATCATAGCAGGAAAAATAGCTGATGTTCTTGACAATATTAATGATAAAAAATTACATCTTAAAATAAAAAATGAGATGAAAAAATTGGCAAGTAACTTTGTTATATACGATAAAGCAACATATTAAGGATGGTCATGCATGGTATTGACACTTCACTCATAAAAATGACAAAAGATTACTATTGGAAAAAGTGTGATAATATGTTTGAGAGAAAAAGTTACAATGGTCATGTTTTTTTGATAAATAGCAATATAAGGAGATAGAGGAATGGAAGATAAAAATGAACTTAGTGACATAGTTTTAGAAAAAGACAATAGCAAATCTATGAATGCTAAACGAGTACTAGTTGTTATAGCACTTTTAATAGTCGTATTTTTAGTAGTTTTAGTTGCCATGAGAGTCCTAAATAAACCCTCTGAACAAAACAGTGTTACAAAGCTCATTTTGCCTCCAAGCCAAATTGAAGAAGTAATAACTCAAGATGAAGATGATCTTTTTAAGCAAGTTCCTATTATTGAAGAAGTGGATGAAAAAGAGAGTTTTGAAGAGATGGTAAAAAGTCTTAAAGCAAAAGAGATTCAAAAACAAGAAAATTTACAGCCAAAAAGTAAAACTCAAGCAAAAACTCAAGCAAAAACTCAAGCAAAAACTCAAGCAAAAACTCAAGTAAAAACAAAAACTGAAACAAAAGCATCAACCGCTACCTCTCCAAAGGTAAAACTTACTTCTGGTAGAAATGGTTCTCTTGCGACTAAGGGAGTATATATACAAGTTGCTGCAACTTCTAAATTAACACCTGATAAAGATTTTCTAGAGGAGCTAATATTAGAAAATTATAGATATAGATTTTTACCAATAGACATAAAAGGCACAAAAGTAACAAAAATTTTAATTGGACCTTACAATAGTTCAGCTGAAGCTAGGGCCCTTTTAGGAAATATAAAATCTAAAATTAATAAAGATGCGTACATTTATAGAGTAAAGTGATAGTGCTTTACTCTAAAAAAATACTATTTGACCAACTAACCCCAATCACACTCTTTTCTAGCATAAAGAGACATTTTAAAAATGAGATAACACTCTTGTTTGAGAGTGCTATAAACTCAGAAGAGGGAAATTTTAGCTTTCTTTTTATAGGTGCTAGAGAAAGAATAATTTACAAAAATAGCACAACTATACATGTAAATGAAGATGGGGTTCGTAAATCTCTTACTTCTAATCCGTTTGAATACTTAAAAAAAAGATATAAAACTATAGATACTCTTAAATATAAAAACTATGCTAAAGAAAATAGTCTTCTCTTTGTGGATGGTTTTATAGGTTATGTTGGGTACGATGCAGTTAAAATATTTGAACCTCGTTTGAAGTTTAACATGAATGGACTAAAAGATGAAATTGATATTCCTGATGTAAATTTTATAAGACCAAAAATTATTTGTACATTTTCTCATAAATCTAACACTCTCACTCTTCATACTTTCATGTATAGTTATAAAACAAAACTAGATGAAATAGAAATAATACTAAAAAAACCTCATAATTTTATAAAAATAAAAAAAACAACTATCGACGAGTCAAAAGGCTCACTCTTTTTTTCAAAAGAGAAATTTTTTAAAATAGTTACAAATTCAAAAAAAATGATAAAAGATGGTGAGATTTTTCAAATACTTATATCTAATAGATTTACACAATATGCAAAAATCGATAAACTAAGTTTTTATAGAATTCTTAGAAATAAAAACCCTTCTCCCTACATGTTTTTACTTGATTTTAACGACTTTGCTATCGTTGGAAGTTCGCCAGAAGTTATGGTTGCACTTAAAGATAACAATATTATACTAAGACCAATAGCAGGTACTAGAAAGCGTGGGGATACTTATGAAAAAGATAAAGCTTATGAAAAAGAGCTTTTAAATGATGAGAAAGAGAGAGCAGAACATATCATGCTTGTTGATTTGGGTCGTAATGATGTTGGAAAAGTAGCAGAAGTTGGTTCGGTTCATGTAGGCGATATGATGAGAGTAGATAGGTATTCACATGTCATGCACATGGTAAGTGATATTGAAGCAAAATTAGATAAAAAAAGTGATATGTTTGATCTATTTGCAGCAACTTTTACAGCCGGGACAATGACCGGAACTCCTAAAGTAAGAGCAATGGAACTAATAAGTGATTTCGAAGGGCTTAAAAGAAGTTTCTATAGTGGAGCCGTTGGTTACTTTGGGTTTGATGGCAACATGGATAGTGCTATTATGATAAGAACTGCCTATCTTGATAGTGAAAAAATAATTTTTCAAGCAGGTGCTGGAATAGTTGCTCAAAGTAAACATGAGCTTGAGTATTTAGAAGTAACAAATAAACTCAAAGCCATGACTAGTTCTCTAAATGACTTAAAGGAGTAGTGTAACATGAAGTTATTTACTATATTTGGCAATCCAGTCTCGCACTCTATTTCACCCATGATGCATAATTATGCCTTAAAAGGCTTGAAAATAGATGGAAATTATACTAAAACTCATCTTGAGGATGGCTCAAAACTTATACAAAAATTTAAATCTTTGGGACTTGATGGCGCAAATGTGACTATACCTCATAAGGAGTTTGCTTATAGTCTATGCGATAAACCCGATGAATTTGCAAAAACAATAGGTGCAGTTAATACTCTTGTTAAAAAAAATAATAAAATATATGGATACAACACAGATGCATCAGGTTTCTATAAAGCAATAGAGTCTTTTGGAAAAATAAAAACTGCACTTATTTTAGGTGCTGGCGGAACTTCGAAAGCAATAGCTACTGTATTAAAAAAAAATAGTATCAATATAACTGTACTTAATCGTTCTTCAAAAAGACTAGACTATTTTAAACAAAACAGTATAATATCATATGATTTGAGTAATTTTAAACTCGACTCTTATGATCTAATCATTAACACAACTCCCGCTGGACTTGAAGACGATTCGCTCCCTTTGAATCATAATTTACTAAACCAGCTAATGCAAAAAGCAAAATTTGCATTTGATGTAATATATAATAAAAAAACACCATTTTTAAAACTCGCACTTGAAAATAAACTTACATGTAAAGATGGCTCAAATATGCTTCTATTTCAAGGGGTTCTTGCTTTCAATCTATTTTTTGAAAACAGTTTAAACAATAAAGATATAGAAAAACATATGAAAAAGGCTTTTTTAGGACTGTAAACCAAACTATACTGCCATCACTCTTCATATGTTTAGTCCATTTTCTTGTGGATTAAGTTATAATAATTTAAAAGAATTTTATAATGTCCCCAGAAAAACAAACCATTTAATACAACATTCTTATTGCATAAGATAAAATAAGAACATAAAAGTGAGGGATAAAAAGATGAGTACGAAGAGAAAAACATATAGT
>JAERRW010000007.1 GCA_016735235.1 Sulfurospirillum sp.
GAAAACAGATACATAAAATAGATAGAGAGTTTTCTAAAAATTTGCCCAATATTACAGTAATTCATTAAGAAAATGTTTAGTTTGTTTTAATATACTCACAAAATAGATAAAGGGTAGATTTTAAAGTGGTATAGGTGCACTAATTTTATTTAAGTTTTATATTTTTAGTGTTAAAAAAGATGGAATTATAGTTTCATTATAAATTAAATGGAGAGAACAAAAATGAAAAAAAGTTTACTTTTAGCATCTTTATTGATGTTGAGTAGCACCGTGTTGCTTGCAAACGATGCAAAAAAATGGTTTATTGGTGGCGAGTTTGGAGGTATGGATATCGGCACTGAAAAGTCAAGCGAGACACATCAAAACCCGTTTCCTAATGAGAGAGATATTTCTAAAAACACTCAAGCAACTTATGAAGCGATTAAATTTGGTAAATATCATAATAATGGTCGTTTTTATGGTTTTTATGGTCATCAAAATACAAAAGACGATATAACATCTGACATGTTTGGTGCAGGGTTTGACTATATATTTAAAGACTTTGGCGAAATTATGCCTTTTGTTGGTCTTCAAGCATCATATGTAAAATCAAAAATAGATAATACTGATTTGAAAACCCTTGGAATTGATAGCTTATCGGGAATAAATCTTGGTATAAATACAGGTATGATATTTCCTGTTATGGATAGCGTAGAGATCGAAGTTGGTTTGAGACTTTTAGAGTTAGAGTTGCAAAATTCTGTAACTAAAGGCACAACTCAATATGAAGTTGAGTTAGATGGCGGTACTCAATATTACCTTGGAGTAAACTATAAGTTTTAATTATTAAAAACTATATAGGGTATCTGCTATCAATAATTTAAATTAAATAATGAAGGATCAAAATGAATAAAATATTAGCTTTATTAATATTGTCATTAAACTTATTTGGAGCTACATTTTTAGTAGACCAAAATGAATCGAGTATAAAGTTTGAAACTAGTAAGTTTTTTGTTGTTGGCATTAGTGGTAGTTTTAGTCAGTTTGAGGGAGTTGTTACCTCAAATAATCAAGAGCTTACTTCCATTAACGGAACTGTAAATACAGTGACAATAAATACAAACAACGAAAAAAGAGATGCACATTTAAAGGAAAATGATTATTTTTATATTTCAAAATTTCCTACTATTGAATTTAAAAGTATATCTATTAAAGACAATGAAATGGTAGCAAAAATAACCATAAAAGAAATATCTAAAGAGGTAAAATTTTCAATAGATAATATTAAAGAAGATAATCAAAAATTAGAGATAGATTTATCGGCAAATGTAGATAGACAAGATTTTGCTTTGAATGGTTCTAAGAGTCAAATAGCCTCAAATAACATAAAAATAACATCAAAATTAGTTGCATATAAAAAATATTGAAATGATAATTTCATGTTTAAAAAAAATATAAACAAATTAAAAATATTTTGCGATGGAGCATGCTCCAACAATCCTGGTAACTCTGGAAGTGGTATTGCATTGTATGAAGAAGAGGGCAAGCCCACACTACTATATGGAGACTATCAAGAGTTAGGTACAAATAATACAGCAGAATTAAATGCCCTATACAAATCTCTTGAAATCTCTTCAAAAGTAAATTGCTCTACATTAATAGAGATCTGTTCTGATTCAAAATATAGTATCGATTGTATTTCAAAATGGGCTTATAGTTGGAAATCAAAAAATTGGAAGAAAAAAGGCGGAGAGATAAAAAATCTTGAAATAATTAAAAAAGCACATACTCTTTTTGATGAGTTGCAAGACAAAATTACTCTCTCACATGTAAAAGCACATGCGGGAATAGAGGGAAATGAACTAGCCGACCGCATGGCAGTTCTTGCAATTGTGGTAAAAAATAGAGAGTATAAGCAATACTCATATGAAAACATCAATAAAGTTTTAAACCTAAAAAGAGGGTAATTTTTTTACATGTTTATAGATAATTTAGTTATATAGTATCCGCCAAAAATTAACCAAATAAAAAGAGTTAATGATAAGTATATAGGTTTCATTCCTACATCTTTAAATTTTTTAAAATTTGTCTCCATGCCAAGAGCGCACATAGCCATTGTAAGAGCAAAAGTGTCTAATGTATTAATAGTAGTTACAATAGTAGCTGACAAAAGATTCAATGAGTTTATTCCAGCAACTCCTATAAAAGCTACAGCAAACCAAGGTATTGCAATTTTATTTTTTTGTTTAGAGTCTGTTTTTTTAGTTAGCCATACTCCTAAAATTACTAAAAATGGAGCTAACATCATAACTCTTAACATTTTTACTATCACTGCATTAGACGCTACTTCATCTCCTAAAGTATTACCAGCACCAACAACATGAGCCACCTCATGAAGAGTCCCACCAATAAATATGCCCATGCCTCTTGAGTCTAAATCTATATAACCAGTCTTATATAAAAATGGATACAAAAACATAGCAATTGTCCCAAAAATAACAACAGTTGAAACTGCTACCGCACTCTTGTGAGGCTCACTTTTTAAAATAGGTTCAGTAGCCAATACAGCAGCCGCTCCACATATGGAACTTCCAGCAGTTGTAAGTATTGTTGTGTCTACATCTAGTTTTAAAATTTTAACTCCTATGAAATACCCTAGCAAAAATGTTAATATTACTATAGTTGCACTTGTAAAGACTCCCGCTATGCCTACTTCGGCTATGCCTTGAAAAGTAATTCTAAAACCATAAAAGGCAATAGCTACCCTTAGAAGTGTTTTTGTAGAGAAAATAATGCCCGGTACCCACTCCTTAGGAAGATGGTTTCTTAAAGTATTTGCATATGCAATACCCAAGACAATTCCTACAATAAGAGGGCTAATACCCAAATTTTTAAAAAATGAAAACTCTGATACATGTAAGGCAGTTGTTGCAAAAAGTGCTACAAAAAGAACTCCGCTTAATGTATTTTGTCTTTGAACTTTTGAAAATATATTTAACACTGTTTTAATTCAACTTATTTTCAAATCTTTTTCTATGAAGAACTGCAAAAAATGATGGAATATATAGTAAATTCAATACAGTTCCCCATGCAAGACCAAAACCAAGAGAGATAGCAAGTGGTCGAAACAGTACCGCTTCGCCAGTAGGCCAAAAAATAAGAGTTGAAAGCCCCATAAGTGTTGTAATGGTAGTCAATAAAATTGGTCGTAATCTTTTTGCAGCTTGCACATATAACTCCTCTATGGTAGTTACTTTTTTTAGATAAGTCATCATTATTATGCCATCATTTATAACAACTCCAGCAAGTCCTAATGCACCAATAATTGAAGGCATAGTAAGATTAGCACCCATTATAAAGTGTCCCATTAAAACACCTAAAAAAGAGAAAGGTATAATCGACATTAATATAAAAGTATCTCTAAAAGAGTTAAAAAGATAGAGCATGCTTAGTGAAACTAAAAGCATAGAAAGAGTTGATGCAGAAACCATGTCCTTTTTAAAATCATCTTTTTTCTCTTTTTCACCCAGTAGTTTTATTTTTACACCAGTATCTTTTATCTGTTCTAGAGTTCCTTCTATTTCATCTATCACCTCTGTAGCAGTTATAATTTCTGTATTGACATTCGCATATATATAAAATGTTTTTTCACCAAAATCTTTTGAAACTCTCTCAAATGATTTCATTATTTCATAATCAACAACCTCTTTTAATGCGACACTCCTCCCATCTCCTAATGGTATTCTCATATTATCAAGTGATTTTTTATTGTCTTTATTTATACTCTCTATTTTTATCTCTAAAAGATTTTTATCATCAAATGCGGTCGTTTTCTTTTTTGATAAAAAAAGATTTGAAAGAGTTTGACCTAATGTCCGCTCATTAATACCAAGAGATTCCCCATAACTATTAATTTTGAATTTTATCTCATCAATTCCTATTTTAGCACTATTTTCCATCGATTTTATACCATCTATCTCTTTTAGAGCGGTCTCTATTTTATCTATAGCACTTATTGTATGTTCGTTATTATTAGAGATAATTCCTATTTTTATGTCTGTTTTTACAGGACCAGCTTTTTTCTCTAATATAAATATTTCATCAAGATTATACTCTTTTTTATAATTTTTTTTCTTTATAAATTCACGAAGTTCCTTTGAGATTTGAGTTGATGACTTCTCTCTTATTCTATCACTATCATCATAGTAAAAACTAAGATAAGGAGTAATATATTTATCGACAATAGTCTTTTCAACCATCTCATAGAGTTCAATTTTTATGTTTGAAACATAAGGATAATTCTCCCCACTCCCTTCTGTATTTCTTCTATAGCCTGCCACCGCAGAGATTGTTTTTATATCCATTTCATCTTTTAGCTCATACAGATCTTTTGATATTGAATCTACTATTTCATATGACTTCTCTATGGGCGTATTTATATCAGCTTTTATAGATAAATCTATAGTTCTTGAATCATGTCTAGGAAACATCTGAAATTTTGATTTTTTTATGCCCACTACTGTTAAAATTGGTATTATAATAATAAACAAAAAAAGAAAAGTTTTTTTATACTCTATAATTTTATGTATAAGTGTACTATATATTTTATTTGCTCTCTCCCAAGAGAGTGTTTTTGACTCTTTTTTAAGAGTATGAGCAGCATGAATTGGTAAAAATATAAATGACTCTATAAGCGAAGCAAAAATAAGTGCAGATACCGCAATAGGAATAAGTTTTATAAACTCCCCCATTGTTCCGCTAATAGACAGAAGAGGAATAAAAGTAAACATAGTTGTAAGAGATGCCATAAAAACTGGTTTAAACATCTCTTGAGAACCTTTTATGGCCGCGTCTCGTGGCTCCATGCCATCTTCTACTTTTTGTTGAATATTTTCAGAAACCACTATTGCATCATCAACCACAATACCAAGAGCGACTAAAACACCTATTAGCGATATTACATTTATTGTATAGCCAAAAATATAGAAATAAGTTGCTGCCATAATAAACGATGTAGGTATTCCAATTCCTACAATAATCGCCATTCTTGTATTAATGAGTAGCACAAGTAAAATGAAGATTAAAATAAGCCCAAAAAGAATATTTGATACTACTACATTTAACCTATCTTCAATTTTTTGTGAGTTGTCATTATGAAGAACAAAGTTTATATCTCTATTCTCTTTTTGAAGTTTTTCTACAAATTTACTTATATTCTCTTTTGCATTTAGTGCATTGCCCGTTTCTGTTTGATACACAGCAAGAGAAATAGATGAATTAGTATTTAAAGATGAAAGTGTAGAAGCGTCTTCATATCTTTTCTCTACAATTGCAATATCTCTTAAGTAAATTTGCTTACCGTCTATTCTAAGGATTGTATCTTGCATGGATTGCGAATCTTTTTTACCATTATAAGTCGATAAAAAGTAATGTTTTCCACTTCCCTCAATTTTTCCTATAGGAAATATATATGACATGCCCGAAATTGCATTAAAAACAGAGTTTTTATTTAAACCAAAACTCTCTATTTTTTTTTCATCTATTAAGATATTATAATACATGTCAGAATCGCCATAAATTTTAATCTCAGCAACATCGTCTACAGCTAGTATTTTTGTTTTTATATCTTTTGCAAAGTCAATTAATTGTGATAAGTTTTTTTCACTAGAGGTGATAGAAATACTTAGCAAACTTTTATTAATAGACACAACAGTAACTCTAGGGTCATTCATATCTTCAGGAAAATTCTGTTTTACCATATCAATAGAATCTTTTATTTTTGCAGATGTATCGTATTTATTTATACCCTCTATAAGCTCTATGCTAATACGAAAAACACCAGGAGAAATAGTCGATATTATCTCATTAATACCCTCAACGCTTTGTAACTCATCTTCTATCTCACGAACAGCCATTTTGTCTAAAATGTCTATTGACGCTCCGCTATAGCCTCCACTTATGCTAATTCTATCTAATTCAAAAGTTGGAAATATCTCTTTTGGAGTTTTATTATAAGAGTATATGCCCACTAAACAAACTATTAAAAATAGAACATAATTCATTTTTGAGTTATCTATAAAAAACTTTATTACACTACCCATGTATTGCCTTATTATCATTATTTATACAATTTTAGCAGACATGTGTTAATAGGCTTGTAAGATAATAAATTTCTTTTTATAACTTAGTTAAAATATCAATAATGTTATACTTAATCTCTCTTATATTTCTAATACTTTAGGACACTTCAATGAAATACAGACCAATTTTTATAACAGCTACAAACACAGGCATAGGAAAAACTTATGCAACATGTAGATTAATTGAAACATTAAGCCATAAAGGTTTACATGTAGGAGTTTTAAAACCCATAGAAACAGGGGTAAAAGAGTTTCCAATAGATGGTAAATTACTTTTAGAGACTGCACAAAAATATAATAAAAAATTAAAAAACTTTACATGTAGAGATGTAGCTCCTGTTCAATTTTTACTTCCAGCATCTCCTTATGTCTCAAGAGAGGGTAAAAAAATAGATTTTAAAGCAATAAATTTAGCATATGAGAAGATGTTACATGTAAGCGATATCGTTCTTATTGAGGGTGCCGGAGGTCTCATGGTTCCAGTCGATGAGAAGATCTACATGTACGATTTTATAAAAAAGTTTAATGCCATTACTCTTTTAGTAACACATGCAAATTTAGGTTGCATAAATGATACTCTACTAAATAGAAAAATACTAGACTCTTTAAAAGTAGAGTATCAATGGTGTATAAATTTTAAAGAGAATAAAAATAGTTTTCAAACTACAACTCTACCATACTATAAAAAAATTATAAGCCTGCAAGATGATATAAAAATATTAAGTGATAATTTGTTAAAATTAAAAAAATAATCAAGGAAATATTGTGCAAAACTTAATTAACACTATAGATTTTTCTATAGATGAGGTTAATATACTCTTCAAGAAGGCAAAACAATTTTTAGATAAAAAACGAAGAGATACATTAAAAAACAAGATGATTATCACTATTTTTTTTGAAAACTCAACAAGAACCCTTAGCAGTTTTGAAATAGCCGCAAAAAGACTTGGTGCAAATATAGTAAGCTTAGATGTTCCTCATAGCTCATCAAGTAAAGGCGAAACACTCTTTGATACCGCTGCAAATCTTAATGCTATGGGACCAGATGCTATTATTGTAAGACATAAAAATTCAGGTGTTCCTCATATATTGTCAAATCATATAAATTGTCCTATTGTAAATGGCGGAGATGGCTCACATGCACATCCAACTCAAGCCTTGTTAGATCTATTTACTTTAAAAAAATACTTTAAAAATATTCAAGGAGTAAAAATAGCAATAGTTGGAGACATAAAAAACTCTCGTGTGGCCAATAGCAATATAGAACTTTTAACAAGATATGGGCTAGATGTTACTTTGGTCGCTCCTCCTCATTTTTTACCTCAAACTTCTCTTAAAACAAGCCATAACATAAAAGATATAATTGATGATATACAAATCATAATGAGTTTAAGAACACAAATGGAGCGTCATAAAAACCAAATATATGGGTCTCTAAAAGATTATGCAAAAGATTTTTGCATTACTAGCGAATTAATAGGCAATAGAGATATACTACTTCTTCATCCCGGTCCGGTCCATAGAAATATTGACATAGACGATAAAATGCTTAGAGATTCAAGATGTAAAGTTTTGGAACAAGTTAAAAATGGTGTTGTTGTAAGAATGGCCGTTTTAGAGAAATTAATTCAAGGTTAAATTATATCATTTTAGATCCCTCTTCAATATATACAGATTGACTTGGAAATGCAAATCCCGCTCCATTATTTTCTATAATTTCCATAATTTTTAGATTAACATTTTCTCTAACTTCAAGATACTCCGCCCAAGCTGTGGTAGTAGTAAAAAAGTAACAAAATAGACTAAGCGAACTATCTTCAAACTGATCAAAGTAAACCATTATAGTATCTTGATGAACATCGGGATGCTCTTTGAGCATTCTCCTTAAATCTACTAATATTTTTTTCATTTGATTAGTCTTTGTTGAGTAAGTTAAACCTAATCTCATCTTGATTCTTCTTTTTCCCATTTGCGACCAATTGGTAATAGCCGAATTTGCTATCACTGCATTTGGTATACTAACTAAAGCTTGAGCAAATGTTCTTACACGAGTTGAGCGAATACCAATACTCTCTATAGTTCCCTCTACATCTGGAGTTAAAATCCAATCATCTTTTTTAAATGGTTTATCTGTAAAAATAACCAATGAACCAAATAGATTTGCAGCGGTATCTTTAGCAGCTAGTGCAAATGCCATACCAATAAGCCCTAATGAGGCTATAAATGTACTAACATTAATGCCCCAACCCTCAAATATTGTCATTAATGCAATTATAATAATAATAACATTTAAAAATTTAATAATAAAGTTCTCTACATCGCTACTTATCTGTTTTCCAAATTTAGTCGAGAATTTTGTAAATATAAATGAAAATTGGTTTATCGTACGGTGTAAAATCCAAAATAGTATAAAAATTATTAAAGTTTTTTCTATATTTTTTATAATATTTTGAAAACTACTTAAATTCAACCAATTTTCTGCAAGAAAAAAACCTAAGAAAATTATAGAGAATTTCAAAGGGTCTTCAAGTATGTTTATAAATTTATCGTCAGAGTAATTTTTTGTTTTAGAAGCCAAAAGTCTCAAATTTTTTAAAATAATTTTTAAAATAAACTCTCTTGTAAAATATATTATAAAAAATATAGCAAAAGCGATAAATATATCAATAATTTTAATTTCAAAGATTGCATATGATACAATAGCCTCCATTTAGATTCTCCCTATTTAAAATATATAAATGAATTTTAACACAATTTTTAATAATATTAATATAAAAGGTGCAATAGTTGAAAAAGTCGATCGATATTGGTGTAGTCTACATGCTTTTTGCTTCATTTTGTTTTGCTATCATGGGAGCTATTGCAAAGGAACTTAGTGTTTTAATGCCATCACTAGAAGTAGTTTTTTTTAGAAATATTTTAGGTGTTGTTTTTGTTGCTCTTACTTTTTTAAAGTTACCTATAAAACAAATTGGCGGAAGACCTTTTTTGCTCCTTTTTCGTGGCATAATTGGTTTTATGGCACTAGTAGCATTTTTTTACAATATAGCACATATTTCACTAGCCGATGCCATGACATTTTCAAGAACAGCACCTATATTTACAACTCTATTTGCTTTTTGGTTTTTAAAAGAGAAAATAGGCTTAAGTGAAGCTATAGCTCTTACGCTTGGTTTTATTGGAATAGTTTTTATAATAAAACCAAGTGGACTACAATTAAAACTAACAGACATATTGGGGCTTTTAAGTGGCATAGGAGCGGCCTTAGCATATACAAGCGTAAAAGAGTTAAAAAAATATTATGATACTCGAGTAATAGTCTTATCATTTATGATTATCGGCACTATTGGTTCATTTTTTTTGATAATATTCAACGACCTTCTACATGTAGAGTTTTTAAAAGCCGTATATGTAGTGCCTAATTTAAAAATGTCAATCTACATAATAGGTCTTGGAATAAGCTCAACCATGGCACAAATATATATGACAAAAGCGTATGGCTCATCAAAAGCTGGTGTAGTTGGAGCCGTAAGTTACATGAACATACTTTTTGCACTTATTATAGGACTTCTACTGGGAGATGCTTTACCAGACTTTATTGGTGCGTTAGGAATAGTATTAATTGTTTCTAGCGGTATTTTAGTAGCTAAAACAAAAAGTTGAAAAAGATAGATTTTAAGTTAATAATTACATAAATTAACTCCTTTAAGACTACTACAACTTATTCCATAAGAAAAAGGGGACTAAGTATTTAATGACTTAACCCACTCTAGGTAGCTTTCTATATTTTTGAATCTTGGAGCATCTCTATCCACTGCTTTCGCCATATCCTTAGTTTCATAATTCATCCAATAATCATCAAATGCTTTTTTTCCACTATTTCCAAATTTTCTTTTGAATAAGCCATCGCCAGATTTCAGCTTAGCGATTTCTACTTCAGAACCTATATTCTTAGTGTTACCACTTCCTGGTCTATCAAGTGCAATTTTCCACTTTTCTTGCATAAAGAACTCAAAATTTTTCACCACAGATTGTATCTCTGTAAAATTCTCAAGATTATAGGTTTTTGTTTCATTAATTAAATATGAATCAATAATTTTTTTATTTTCATCTGTTAACTCTATATCTTGTGAAAGTTCATTAGTTATTTTATTCCAGTTTTCAATTGTATTTTCATTAATATAATCAATAATTATTTTTTTAAGCTTTATTGTTGATTTGATTTTTAATGCAACAAAGTAGTCCTCAATATTTGATATATCTGTTCTTGAATATATTATTCCAAATACATAATGTTTATAATATTCACCATAAGGATAAAGA
This sequence comes from Sulfurospirillum sp., assembly GCA_016735235.1. Classification (GTDB taxonomy): domain Bacteria; phylum Campylobacterota; class Campylobacteria; order Campylobacterales; family Sulfurospirillaceae; genus Sulfurospirillum_A. The sequence continues at coordinate 10,443 of JAERRW010000007.1, forward strand.
GTGTTCTTACTAGACTTTCTATTTCTAAAGTATCCAGTAAATGCACCAAGTGTCATACCATTCACTTTAGTTGGAGTTGCTCTGTATGTACTCTTTAAATCAACAGCATATTTTTTACCATCAGAATCAATAAATGTAATGTCAGGATAATAGTTTTGATGTGGAGATAGTTTTAATTTTAAATTATTTCTTTGTGCAAATTCTAAAAATTTTGGAAAAATCATCAACTCAATTACTTTTGAAACAACTTTTGTATCAGTACTTATTGAATATATATTTTGATAATAATCAATAAAACCTTTTACCGTCCAATCTGCACTGTTTGGTATAGTTAATGCCCTTGTTAGTTCTAGTATAAATTCATTAAATTTATCCTCAAAAGTTTTATCTCTACTTTTCATTATTATATTC
>JAERRW010000078.1 GCA_016735235.1 Sulfurospirillum sp.
AAACTAAGGGTAAAGGGGTTTGAAGATGACTAAATTTTTACTATATAAAGCAGAAAATCAAGATATAAAAGTTGATGTTTTGATAGAAGATGAAACAGTATGGCTAAGTATGGAGCAGATGGCAAGTTTGTTTGATAAAGGTCGCTCAACTATAAATGAGCATATTTTAAATATATATAAAGAGGGAGAGCTTGAAAAAGAGCAGAGTTTGAAGAAAATCGGAAATTCCGATTTTTCTACTAAGCCTACAAATCATTATAATCTTGATGTTATTATCTCTGTGGGGTATAGAGTAAAATCTATACAAGGTACAAGATTTAGACAGTGGGCTACAAAACATTTAAAAGAGTTTGTCATCAAAGGTTTTACTATGGATGATGAAAGACTAAAAGACCCTAGGCAAATATTTGGTAAGGATTATTTTGATGAACAACTAGAAAGAATACGAGATGTAAGAAGTAGCGAAAGAAGATTATATCAGAAGATTACAGATATCTATGCTCAATGTAGTGTAGATTATGATCCAAACCATCAAACTAGCCGTGATTTTTTTGCTACGGTTCAAAATAAATTGCATTGGGCAATAGTTGGTGAAACTGCAGCTGAAATAATAAACAATAGAGTTAATAGTCAAAAACAAAATATGGGACTTACTAATTGGAAAAACTCTCCAAAAGGAAATATAAGAAAAGCCGATGTAGTCGTAGCAAAAAATTATTTATCTGAAGATGAATTGGAGTTTTTTAATCGTATTGTTACTATGTATTTAGATTTTGCAGAGCTTAGAGCATTGGATAATAAAGTTATATATATGAAAGATTGGGTTATCAAACTTGATGCCTTTTTACAATTTAATGAAAAAGAAGTATTAGAACATAAAGGAAAAGTATCCCATAAAGTAGCTACTGCATTAGCTTTGGATGAATATGAAAAATATAGAATAATTCAAGATAAGAGCGATCTATCTGATTTTGATAAACTCCTACTAGAGATGGAAAAAGAACAATGAAAATCAATGAAGACTCAATAGAGCAAAACCTCATAGAACTATTGAAAAAACAAAACTACAGATACATGCACGGCTCACAGCTTACAAGAACTTTAGATAGTGTTGTGCTAGAAGAGGTGTTGAGAAAATCATTAAAAAAACTAAATCCAAAACTTCCACAACATGCAAGAGATGAAGCCTGCAATCAGATCTTACATGTAGGCTCATCGGACATGATGAATAGTAATGAAAAGTTTCATAACTTGCTTTGTGATGGTGTAACTGTTGAGTATGAAAAAGATGGAGAGACACAAGGTGTAAATGTAAAGATTGTAGATTTAGATAGTATTGAGTTAAATGATTTTTTAGTAACAAATCAATTAATCATAAAAGAGAACAACAATGAAAAACGGCTAGACATTGTGCTTTTTATAAATGGCTTGCCTTTGGTTATCGTCGAACTTAAAAATGCTTTAGATGAAAAAGCAACACTTCATAAGGCTTATACCCAAATACAAAACTATAAAACAGCAGTTCCAAGTATATTTTACTATAACTCACTTACAATTATTTCAGATGGAATAGATGCAAAAGTTAGCTCTTTGTCTGCTCCATATTCAAGATATTTAGCTTGGAAATCGCCACAGAAAAAAGAGAATGGGGTGTTGCTAGAACTTCAAATAATGACTAAAAGAATGCTAGATAAAAAAGTGTTGTTAAACTTAATACGATTTAACACTGTTTATGAAAAAGAGGAGATAAAAGACAATAAAACAGATATTGTATCTATGGTAACTATTAAAAAAGTGGCAGCTTATCATCAATACTATGCAGTGCAAAAAGCGATAATAAAAACCGTAGAAGCTGTGGGAAATAGCAGAAAAATAGGTGTAGTTTGGCATACTCAAGGGAGTGGAAAATCATTATCGATGGTGTTTTATGCTGGGCAACTTGTAGTAAATAAAGCTATGAAAAATCCAACTATCATAATCCTTACAGATAGAAATGATTTGGATGATCAGCTATTTGCTACATTTGGAAACTGTAAATCACTTTTAAGACAAACCCCTGTTCAAGCCACAAGCAGAGAAGATTTGAAAAAGAGACTCAATGTAAGTGGTGGGGGAATAGTATTTACTACTATTCAAAAGTTTAGTGATGAAACTGGAGTGATAAGTAATCGTGACAATATTATAGTAGTTGCAGATGAGGCTCATCGTAGTCAGTACGGATTTACTGGTCGGGTCGATATTGATGGAGATATAAAATATGGAAGTGCTAAGTATCTAAGAGATGCCCTGCCAAAAGCTAGTTTTATTGGATTTACGGGGACACCTATTGAAAAAGAGGATAGATCTACCCCTGCTGTATTTGGTAAATATATTGATGTGTATGATATAGCTCAAGCTGTAAGAGATGGGGCTACTGTACCCATAAGTTATGAAAGTAGGCTTGTAAAGATAAAACTAAACCAAGAAGTTACAGACAAAATAGATGATTTAGTAGATGGCATAGATAACGCAACAGAGGGGCAGATAGAAAAATACAAAACTAAAAACTCCCAAATAAATGCAATAGTAGGGCATAAAGATAGACTAAAAGATGTTGCAAAAGATATTGTAACTCACTTTGAAGCACGCCAAGAGTTGTTTACTGGTAAGGGTATGATTATTTGCATGACAAGACAAATTGCAGTTGATTTGTATCAAGAGATTATAAACCTAAGGGGTGATTGGCACAATCGAAGCAAAGACAAAGGGAAGATTAAAGTTGTGATGACAAGCTCGACTGATGACCCAGAGTCTTTTCAAACCCATAGCACGACTAAAAAAGATAGAAAAACTTTGTCAGCACGAATAAAAGATGTTCATGATGAGCTGGAACTTGTCATTGTTCAGTCTATGTGGCTTACTGGTTTTGATTGCCCACCTATGCACACGATGTATATAGACAAAAAGATGCAAGGTGCAAATCTAATGCAGGCGATCGCTAGAGTAAATAGAGTCTATAAAGATAAACCGGGCGGATTGATAGTCGATTATATCGGTATTGGTCAAGATTTACGAGATGCTATGATGACTTATATCCAAGCTGGTGGAAAAGGTGATGCTGTCTTGGATATATCAGAAGTGATAGCAGGTATGAAAAGTAAGTTTGAAGTGATAGAACAGATGTTTCATGGGTTTGATTATTTGGAGTATTTTAAAACCAATGATGTGGGTGTTAAGCTACAAGTACTCTTAAGGGCTACAAATTTTATTTTAGATGACGAGAAATTAAAAGATAGATTTTTGAGTGAACTTTCGTCTTTATCAAAACTTTATGTTATGTCAGTTCCTAGCCTAGAAGCCGAACATTTGCGAGATTGTGTTGCATTTTTTCAAGCTGTAAAAGCAAGAATAAATAAGTTTACTCAAAGTGGCTTTAAAAGTGATATTGAGATAGATACTGCTATAAAACAGATAGTTGATGATGCTCTTTCTTCAGATGGGGTTATAGATATTTTGGATGAAGTTGGAATTAAAGCACCATCTTTAGATATCTTGTCAGATGAATTTTTGCTTGAAGTTAAAAACATGGAACATAAAAATCTCTCTTTTGAGTTGTTAAAAAAACTACTAAATGATGAGATAAAGATAAGAAAGAAAAAATCCATAGTTCAAGGAAAAAAGTTTTCCGAGATGTTAGAAAGTATGATAAAAAAGTATCATAACAATCAAGTAGACACAGCACAAGTGATAGAGGAGTTATCAAGCATAGCAAGAGAGATGAAGCTAGAAGACAAAAAATCACAAGAGTTAGGACTTAGCCCCCAAGAGTATGCTTTTTATATGGTACTTTCACAAAATACTTCTACAGAATTTTTAGAAGACTACAAGATGAAAGAGTTAATACATTTAATAGTTGATATTATTAGAAAAAATGCAACTGTGGATTGGGAAAAAAGAGATGATGTCAGAGCTAAACTTAGGCTTTTAGTTAAAAAAGCTTTAATGAGATATGGCTATCCACCAGATATGGCAAAACTTCAAGCTGATAAGGTTTTAGAACAGAGTGAGTTGTTGGCTAGAGAGTTTATGGATAATTAAAATAATTATATCAAAATAATTATTTTTTCTTAACTCTCATATTTAAATATACATACAATATAATAGAAACCAATATCATAAGCAACGATAATGCTTGACCCATTGTCATCCATCCGCCGTACATGTACCCCATCTGAAAATCGGGTTCTCTCCAAAACTCTGCTATGAATCTTGCTAGTGAATATAAGACCCCATACAAGGCTATAAGTTCGCCTGAAAATCTTTTTTTAGTTCTGTATATATAGAGAATAAAAAATACAACAACTCCCTCTAAAAATGCTTCATAAAGCTGTGATGGGTGTCTTAAAGCTCCATCAATATAGACTCCCCAGCTTAACTCTGTGGGGCGACCTATGAGTTCTTGATTCATAAAGTTTCCAATTCTGCCAAAAATATAACCAACTGGAACACTTAAAGCTACCAAATCTAATAAACCCCAAATATCTGTTTTTTTATGTCTATATTTAAATGCAAATGTAGCTAGTAAAAAACCTATAATAGCTCCATGGTAACTCATGCCACGAATTCCTACAAAAATACCATTCATAAAAGGATTAAACATCTGCCAAGGGTGAGTTAGATAATAAGCGGTATGAGTATCATAAAAAAGTATATAGCCAACACGAGCCCCAACAATAACTCCAATTTCTACCCATATAAAATAGTTATCTAAAAGTTTGTTAGTAATAGGAAGTTTATCTCTCTTTGCAATCCATTTACCAGCCATAAGTGCCGTCAAAAGTGCAAGAGCATACATGATTCCATACCAATGAATTGATATAAATCCTAAATCAAAAGCAACTGGATTAAAGTTGCTATATATATTATTCCAATATGTCATTTACTGTTTTCCCGTTTTATAAATTCTAGATCTTTGTCCATTTTATCATTATTTTCTAAACAATTTTTTTCTACATGTGAAGATTCAAAATCTCTTTTAACTTCTCTTCATCTGCATAAAAATACTCTTCTAAAAGTGGTTTTATTTTATACTTTTTTATGAACTCTAAATTTATATTTTTTCCCATAAAGTAGCTATGCCCTAACATGTAGTCTTCACCTAAGTTTTCGCCTATATATTTGTTTAATTTTTCCATAAGTTCTCTTGCTTCATCATTCTCAACTAACTCTAAATTTGGTCTCATTTTTAAAAATGTAAATCTTCTTCTTAAAGCTATGTCTATAGTTGCTATTGATTTGTCAGTGGAGTTCATAGTTGCAATTATGTAAAGATTTGATGGTATTTTAAAAGGCTCTTTTGAGTAAGGAAGAGTTACTTCGTACTCATCTCTTTTGTCCTCTTCAATAAGAGTGATAAGTTCTCCAAATATTTTAGATATGTTTCCTCTGTTGATTTCATCTATGACTAAATAAAAGTTTTCTTTAGATTTGCTTGCATCATCACATAGTTTTTTAAATATTCCATCTTCTAATTTTATATTATTTTCGCTAGGTCTAAATCCTTCTATAAAATCTTCATAAGAGTAACTTTGATGAAATGTTACAAACTCTACTCTTTTTTCATCTTTTATAGTTTGAAAAATATCATCATTGTTTAACTCTACATGTGAAGAACTTTTATTGTTTGTTATAGTATCAAATATCTCTTTTTCGTTATCTCCATTTTCTATCATAGAGATGACTCTTTGGTAATTATGAGTTTTACCAACTCCCGGGGCTCCGTAAAGGATAATATTTTTTGTTATCATTATCTTTTTTTCTTTTTTTATTATATTATTGAGCACACTATGCACATACTTAAATAATGATTTGTTATTATTTAAAATATAATTCATTGTTCCAACTTTTAATCCATTTTCTTTTAATTTCTTAAAAGATAATAATTCAGATTTTTTTTCATCTAATTCTTGAATTAATTTTAAATCTACATTGTCATCATAAACATTTGATACTTCCATAATGTATTTAATTTTATTAAAACCCTTAGAAATATATATTAAAACTTGCTGCCCTAATTTTAAACTTATTCCGCATTTTCCCCACTTTTCATAAAAACCTTGTTCAATTTGAGGTCTAACATCACCCCACTTACCTTTAGGATTATGTGTTAAAACAGCTATTTTCATCTTACAATCTCCTCTACTCTTTTTTTGATCTCTTCAATATATTCAATATACCCACCACTAAAATCCAAATCAATAGTTCTCATTTTTAACTCTACTTTTTTGTCATTTTCACCTAAAACGATGTTTTTACTTATATCATCTAAATGCTTAGGGTATAGTAGCATTGTACTATTAACAATTTTTGTACCATTAACAAATTTAAAATTATTTGCATAAACATACATTTGGTATTTATCTTCTGTGCTTGCTTCTTTGTTATCACTCATGCACTTATATTTACAATCTATAATAATCATATTATCTTTAATGATGTCAGGTCTAAGCGATAATCCTCCAAAATCTTTATTTCTATTTGGAATAGTTACATTATCATAATTTTCTTTTACCATCTTAGCTATAAACTTCTCAAAAAGCTCATTCATTTTAAACAAAAATGCAAAACTTTTTTTATCTTTTTCAAAAAGTGGTATAGATTTTTTTAGTAGCAGTATTGCAAACTCAAAACTGTTTTTGAAGCGACTATTTAGTCTGTTAAAGTTTACATGTAAAGAGTCTATATTAAACTCTTTACATGTAACTTCATCAAGAACTAATTCACACTGTTTTAAAAGCTTTTTATCTTTTGCAAATCTCATCAATATTTTTACAGCATAAAGAAAAAATTGATTTAGTTGATTGTCCATACTAAACTCATCATATTCACAATAAATTTTGCTCTTAGTAAAATTATATTTTAGATTTTCATTTATGAGGTACTTGCCTTTTAAAACTGTCAAATTATCTTGCTCTGTTATATACTCTCTATAAACACCTCTTTGAAATTGTTCAAACAGATTTTTAACAAAAAGTTGTATAAAAACCTCAAAAATTGTGTTTGATTTTTCATTTTTAGAGTTTGCAATTTGTTCATTTTGTGCTTTTATATTATAAGCATACATCAACATGTAGATAAAAATATTGAGATTTTTTTCATCATCTTGATCTGCTATTTTTGGAAGTATATAAAAGTCTTTGCCATCATAATTTATGATTCCACAATAATGTCTTGCTTTTAACTTGTTCCAATCTTTTTTAAAGTATTCATGAAGTGAGGGCGTATCATTAATGTGTTCTTTAAGCTTATCAAAATTTTCGCCTGATACTTCTTGGTGTTCGTATAGTATATAATTATCCAAATTTGATAATTTTTCAATCACCTGTTTTTCCATAGTTCAAACTTTTTCCAATTATTTGGAAATCCCATTGCATTCAAATCTACATGTTGATATCTATTCAATAATTCTCTTATCTTATTTTCATAACACTCTTCACCATCTCCTATAGAGATTAATATAAACTTTATAACACTCAATGCAAAAAAGATTTTATTTTTGCTCTTTGCCATGTCTTGAAAATAAGTATTATCTTTAGGAACTTCAAAACTAATGCCAAGTGTTTTATTCCATAATCTACTATGATGAGCACAAGCATTTCTGACGCTTGAGAGTGCTTTGAGCCATTTAACAAACACATATTTATTTATGCCATCTATCTCTTTTATAGCCTTATTTTGCTCTTCTTCTTTTAAAAGCATAAAAAACTTAGATAAAGAACCAAAAGATATGATTTCAACAACACTCCAAACAGGCAAGTCGCCAGAATTATACTTTTTTTTAAAATGTTTAATAAAAACTTCTTTTGACCTATCTTTCTCTTTTTGTATATTTTGTTGGAGTTCATCAAACTGTTCTTTAAAATTGTTTCTTAAATTATCTATATTTAAATAGCCAAAAGCTTCAAATGAAGATGAATGATGGTAGGCTATTTGTGTTCTAAAATATATTTCTATATTCTCAATTGCTCCAAAAATTATTTTTCTTAATTCACTGTCAAAAGTATAAAGCTGTATAATATCTTCAAAAGTAGTCTTAGGTAAAAATTTCATTTCATTTTCTAAATCATCTTTTTTATATTGAAATGGCAAAAAATACGCACTAAGCCTATAATAATTAATATGTTTTAATTTACTCAAAGCATACTTTTTATCACTTACGGTTAAACCTTTTTCTATTAAAAGCTCTAGTTGCTTTTCAAATGTTTTATGCTCTTTTTTGTATGAGTAGTTTTTATTTTTTATTTTTTGAAGTTGTTCTAGCATAAAGAAAATCCCTTCTTTGGCACATTATAAGAGGTGGAAGGGACATGTTGTTTGGAGTATATCTATGTTTTTCTTTTGTATTGCTTAATATCATTTCAAAACATCCATATTCGGCTCTTTTGCATGTTTCATTAGTGTATAAATAACAACTCCGAACGCTACTAGCATAAAAGCAGTCCTGTTTGAAACAAGTACTGCCATCCATGATATAAAAGAGATAATATGAAAGATAAGTATGTATATATAGTAGTCCATCATCTACTTTTTAGTGCTTGTGCTATAAGTTCGATTGGATTTTTAAATATGGTTTTAACATTTAAAAGATGTATAGAGTTTCCTATTTGCATACGACATGCACTGCACTCCGCGCTTACTATGTCGGCTTTACTCTCTTTTATCATAGATGCTTTTGGAAGACCCGCTGCTACTGCAAAATCGTATTTTTCTAGTTGTATTGTAACTCCTCCAAAACCGCAA
>JAERRW010000064.1 GCA_016735235.1 Sulfurospirillum sp.
CACTCCGCGCTTACTATGTCGGCTTTACTCTCTTTTATCATAGATGCTTTTGGAAGACCCGCTGCTACTGCAAAATCGTATTTTTCTAGTTGTATTGTAACTCCTCCAAAACCGCAACAGCGGTTAGGATCGCTCATCTCTTTGAGTATGTAATTTTGGCTTATTAGGTCTCTTGGTTCTTTGTATATGCCTTGCATTTTTTTAGCATGGCAGGGATCATGATAAGTTACTAAAAGATTTGACATTTTTTTACTTTTAAGAATCTCTTTTAACTCTATATTTTTTGAGAGATACTCTGTTGCCATGTGTATCTTTGGTTTTATAGCTATGGCTCGTTCTTTCCACTTAGGTTGGTCATGAAAAAAGTGTGCATAATCCTCTTTTATCATAGCACAACATGTGGCTTCGGGAATAATGATAGCATCTAATTCATCTTGAAAACTCTCTATATACTCAATGTTAAACTTTGCTAAACTCTCTACACTAGCAAAATCACCTGTAAAATAAGATGGAGCTCCACAACATTTTTGTTCTTTGATTAAGTGGGCATCTATTTGTAAAACTTTTAGTATTTCTAATAATGACTTACCAATATCTGTATACATGTAGTTACCCAAACAACCTATAAAAATGCCGACTTTGCCTTTGCCTCCATTTTTCATAACATCTAAATTGGAGTTTAAAAAACTTTTTTTTGCTAAACTAGGAAAGAGTCTATTGTACTTTATGAGTGGAATTTTACGAAGTGTCATACTGTTTTGTTTACTATATTTTTTAAATGCACAAGTCTGAAAAACAAAACCTAATTTTGCTACAATATCCATAATTTTACGATTACGAAGTAGAAAAAATGCAAGCTGTTTATACCATGCTAGACCAAACTTTTTTCGTATGTCATTTCTTGCTTGCTCTATTAACATGTCTACTGGTAAATTATTTGGGCAGATATCTACACAGTTTGTACACAAAAAACAACTCTCAAAAATATTTTTTAAATTTTTGTCAAGCTCTAAATGACCTTTTTTATAAGCTCCTAAAAGTTCTAAAAAGCCTCGTGGACTTGTTACTTCATCTGCATTGATATTGTAAATTGTACAATCTGGAATACACTTGCCACATTTTATACATGTATCGCTTATGTCATCAAAATTAAACATCTACACTGTCTTTGAAAATATACTCTTAGATTCTAAATTTTTTTGCAAATAAGCATCAAAAGGCATAACTATATTTCTTATCAAAAGTATTCCTGTTGAATTTACTACAATTTTTTCTTTATTTATTTTTATTAAACCATCTTTTTCAAAAACTTTTAATTTCTCTAATTCATTCGCAAAATAATCGACAAAAACTATACTAAATTTATGTTCTATATTTACTATATTTAATTTAAAATTACTCATCATCTCCATAATGACTGCTTTTCTAAGTATATCATCATCACTTAAAATCAAACCACGATGAACTGGTAAGCAACCTTTGTCTAAAAGTCTTTCATACTCTTTCATCTCTTTTACATTTTGTACATAGTGATTTGCCCCATCACCAATGCTTGTAAGTCCAACACCTATTAGATCAGCTCCGCCTTTTGTTGTGTAGCCTTGAAAATTTCTATGAAGTTCGCCTTTTTGAATTGCTAAAAATAGCTCGTCATTTGGTTTTGCAAAGTGATCCATGCCTATCATCTTTAAGCCATTTGAAGTTAGATAATCTATAGTGTATTTAAGTATTGTTAGTTTTTCGCTTGGGTGGGGTAATGTTGTCTCGTCTATTTTTCTCATAGTCTTTTTCATCCAAGGTACATGTGCATAGTTAAAAACAGCAAATCTATCTGTGTCAAGTCTTAAAGCCATTTTTAAAGTGTTTTTAAAAGTTTCATTTGTCTGATAAGGCAGACCATAAATTAAGTCCATATTTACAGATTTAATTCCAGCTTTTCTAACCATTTTTATAGCACTATTTGTAGTATCAAATGTTTGAATTCTATGAATAGTTTTTTGAACTTTTTCATCAAAATCCTGTACACCAAAACTCACACGATTAAACCCATGTCCTGCTAAAATATTAGTCTGTTCTTGATTTAAAAAACGCGGATCAATTTCACAGCTTATCTCTGCATCATTAGTAAAATATTTAAAATATTTTTTTATAAGTTTAATAATTCTATCTAACTGTTCTGCACTAAAAAAAGTAGGAGTTCCTCCTCCAAAATGCAGTTGCAAAACCTCTCTTGAGTTATCAATATATTTTGAAAGTATCTTTAACTCATATTCAAGATAGGTAATGTAGCGCTCTTTTTTCTCCTCTTTGGAAGTAAAAATAACATTGCAACCACAAAAATAACAGACACTTCTACAAAAAGGGAGGTGAATATAGAGAGATATTTTTCTATTTTTATCTTGGTTTTTAAGAATATTTATATATGTTTGTTCGGTAAAACTTTCACTAAATTCTGGTGCTGTTGGGTAGCTTGTATATCTAGGACCTGGTTTTGAATACTTTACAAACTTATCAAAGTCAATATTTTGAGTATTCAACTTACCTTCTCTCTTTTGACATAAAATGTAAGTCTTGTATATTAAAAAAAAGATTTGGATGATTTTTTTTAATTTTTTTTATTAATCTATCTAAATCGGCATTTGTAATTTTAACTTTTCTCTCACCTTGTGCCACCATGCTTTTTATCTCGTCTGTTGCAACTAGTAAAACATCTTGAAAATCTATAGGTGTATTTTGCCAAATAATCTTCTCTAGTTTTAAATTAAAATTATCTTCTTGAGTTGCTTTAAAGTTTTTTATAATTTTATTTAAAGACTTCATAGACATCATTGTATGAAGTTTTTTCTTTTCATCAACAACAAACCAAGGCTCGTTTTCACTCCAGTTACCGCTTTTTAAAGTTAAATTTTTTACATCTGGATTATTAGTACTCTCTATTTCCATTACAGTTTTATCACTTTTATTAGAAATTTCATTCATTATTTCAAAAATTGTCAACTCTTTAAACATCTTTTCTCCTCTAACCAAACCATAATACCTTTTTGCACATGCAGTCTATTTTCTGCTTCATCAAAAACTATATTAGCATAATTTTCTAAAACTTCTTCGCTTACTTCGTAACCACGATATGCGGGTAAACAGTGTAAAAATATAGCATCACTTTTAGCAAGTTTCATCATATTTGTATCTACCATGTACCCAGCAAACTCTTCTATTTTTTGATTTTTTTTATCCTCTTGACCCATAGATAACCAAGTATCTGTAGTAACTACATCTGCTTTATGCACCGCTTCTTTTGGGTCGTTCGTATACATTATTTTTGCTCCGCTTATAGCGGAAATCTCTTTTGCGTCATTAATAATCTCTTGCCAAGGCTCATGCCCTTTTGGTGTAGCTATGCGTAATTCAAAACCAAGTTTTCCAGCTAACATCATCCAAGAGTGTGCTATATTGTTACCATCACCCACATAGGCAACAACTGGATTTTTATCTTTTCCTTGCTCTATCATAGTAAGATAATCTGCCATTAATTGAACTGGATGATACTTATCGGTCAAACCATTTATGACAGGTATTCCAGAAAATTTTGCAAACTCATCAAGAACTTTTTGGTCAAATGTACGAATCATAATCATGTCTATCATGCGTCCCATTACACGAGCAGAATCCCTCGTGGGTTCTCCACGCCCAAGTTGTAAATCGCTGGAAGATAGAAATAGACTTTTACCGCCAAGCTGATACATGCCAACTTCAAAACTAATTCTTGTTCTGGTGCTACTCTTTTCAAAAAGCATTCCTAGCGACTGGTGTTGTAAATATGGAATATAGTTTTTAATTTTTGCCTCTTTTTTTATCTTGATAGCTAATGATAAAATTTCTAAAATTTCCTCTTTAGTAAAGTCATATAGTGATAAAAAATGCCTCATTAATTGCCTTTTTTCAATATGCTTACTACCTCTTTTGCATGGTAGCTTATGATGATATTTGCACCAGCTCTTTTAAAAGCAAGCATTGTTTCCATCATAACTTTTTCATAATTAATAACTCCTGCATTTGCAGCTGCTTTAAGCATAGCGTACTCCCCACTTACATTATATATTGCCATTGGAACTGTTACGGCATCTCTTATTTCTCTTATTATATCTAAATATGCAAGTGCTGGTTTTACCATGAGTATATCGGCTCCTTGCATCTCATCTTCAATTGATTCTGCTACAGCTTCTCTTCTATTTGCTGGATCCATCTGATAACTCATTCTATCACCAAAACTTGGAGTTGACTCGGCCACATCACGAAATGGCTCATAATATGCACTAGCAAATTTTGTAGAGTAGCTCATAATAGGAAGGTTTTCATAACCATTCGCATCAAGTGCCTCTCTTAAGACTTTTACAACTCCATCCATCATGCCACTAGGAGCTATCATATCGACTTTGCACTTCGCATGTAGAACTGCTTGTTTTGCTAATATCTCTAAAGTTGCATCATTATCTACACTTTTATTTTCAATATCTAGTATTCCGCAATGACCATGGTCGGTAAACTCACAAAAGCATAAATCACTAATAACAAACATGTTTGGAAACTCTTTTTTTATAGCTTTTATGGCACTAGCAATAATGCCATGTTCACAAAGAGCATCACTTCCAATACTATCTTTAACTGCTGGAATTCCAAAAAGAATTATTGAGTTAAGTCCTAATTTTTGCAACTCACTACACTCTTTTAAAATTTCATCTATACTCATCTGAAATACTCCCGGCATTGAAGATATCTCTTTTTTTATGCCTTCCCCGCTTTTTACAAATAGTGGATAGACAAAATCCTCTACATGTAGAGTTGTTTCTCTTACT
>JAERRW010000087.1 GCA_016735235.1 Sulfurospirillum sp.
GCTTTGTCGATAAATTTTAACCTCTATAATAAAAAGCTCTAAAGACAAAATAGAGGATAAAAATTTGTAATATAAAAAGAGCCACATGTAAGTCATAAATTTGTATTTTTTTGTCATGTACATGTAGATATTCCAGAACTTTGTAAAAACCATAAGAGGCAATCATGCCAAAAAGATAGCCTCTTTGTTTTGCTACATCTACAAAAGACAAAATAGCAGTTTTTTTAAGAGTAATAGTCTCTATGCGAACAAGATAATTACCAAAAATAAAAGTTACTTGATAGCCAATATAGATACTAATAGCGGTCATATACGAGTAGCCAAAAAGTAAAAAAAAGCCAACAAAAAGCAAAACAGTAGACTCAATAAAAATAGTTATGTAAAAAAATACTTTTATGTGCATCATATAACCATATAATTTTGCTACAAAAAGCATACAAACAGCTAAAAGTATGCCTCCTATTGAGTATGTTGCGGGCTCTATTGGAGCATATATTACAAATATACTTCCAATGCTAATACCAAAAAATAGAGAGTTTAAAAACTTATACCGTATGTAGTCTCTTAATTGTAGTTTTATGTTAGAACTTTGCACTCATGCCAACCATAAAATTGCTTTCATAGTTTACAGGATAAACACCTAAATCTGTTCCACTATCTGCAAAAAGTGCATTTTTTTCATTGAATAGATTATTTACTTTTGCAAAAACTTCAATTTTTTTATGCCTGTAATTTGCCGATAAATTTGTTGAGTTATAGGCATGCATTTTTCCGTAAGTTTGGTCAAAATCACTCATGGCATATGCTTTTGATTTATGTATGTGAGAGACACTAATATTTATTTTGCGTGTCGGGTTATAGCCTAGCCCTAATTTTACATTATGATTTGATACACCTGGTATCTCATTACCAACTATATTTTGATTTGTTTTATCTTCTTTAATTTTTGTATCTACAAATGTATAGTTTAATGTCGTAAATAAATTATAAAAAATATTAAATTTATCATATACTTCAAAACCTAATTTTTCTGTTTTATCAAGATTTGTATTTACCCATGTTGATGCATTATAGTAAATTTCATCTTTTAGTCCAGAGTAAAATAGTGAAATTTTTAATTTATTTGGGTAGCCAATGTTGTTGTATCCTGCATTTAATGTTTTAACTTTTGTGGGGTCAATAAAACTATTAAAAGTATTTGTAAAACCATTAAAAAACCTATCTACATCGGGTGCTTGAAAAGATTGATTCAAATTTATAAACAGTGAAGATATTCTATTTAATCTATAATTATAACCAAAATCATATGCTTGTAAATACATGTCATCTTTTAAATTAACTCCCTTATTGCTATGCTCATACTCTACATTTTCACTTCTTGCACCAAACGATAACGAACTGCTTGAAAATGCAAAATCTACTTTTCCAAAATAACCCAAATTGTCTTTTGCTGTACCCCCAGTTGTCCCTCCTCTTTCTCCATCAAATTTTTGTAAACCTATAACACTTTTAAAGCTCTCGCCTGCATAATCTACTTTTGTATCGTACGATTTATACCTATAGCTATTTTTTGAATTATATGTTAAAAAATTGGATATTTTTTTTTCATCTTTTGCTTGTAAATCAATTGAAATATTATCTGTTATACCGTGTGATATTCCATAAGATAGCACATCTGAAGAGAAAAACTGTTTACTATAAGGAGTTCCCCATGATGGTTGTGGAACTATTTTAGGATCTTTGTTATACTCATCTAAAGTAAGTGCATTCGCATAGTTTATTTTCATCTGTGAATATGTTTTATCAAAATTTAAAGCCAACTTATCGGTTGGGTTAAAAGTAGTTTTTACTCCTCTGTTTTGACTTGAGCTTTCATCTCTTGTTTGGTCTGTTGCTATTACTTTATGTCCACCATGCTTATAATCATCAACATAACCACTTATAGAGAAGTTGTCTTCTTTTATACCCATATTAAATATGCCATATTGAAGTTCATTACTTCCAGTATAGGTTTTAATAGAAGCCCCTTTAGTATTTTCTGTGATAATATTTATAACCCCTGCATTTGCACCATCGCCATACTCAACAGAACCAGAACCTTTAATAATCTCTATTTTGTCTATATTCTCTATAGGAGTAGCCGATAAAAGTTGATTTGTCATATCTATATTATTTAACCTTTGCCCATCAACACTAATAACAATATTTTGATAACCAGAACTTAGCCCATAGCCTCTTAAATCTATCTTTTGAGCGAAGCTATTTCCCATACTTGGTATTGTAGTTATTGAGGTTTGTGTATTTAAAAACTCATAAATATCTTGAGTACGAGATTTTTTAATCTT
The DNA here is from genome assembly GCA_016735235.1 of Sulfurospirillum sp. Classification (GTDB taxonomy): domain Bacteria; phylum Campylobacterota; class Campylobacteria; order Campylobacterales; family Sulfurospirillaceae; genus Sulfurospirillum_A. The sequence goes on from JAERRW010000087.1 coordinate 2,346, forward strand.
AGTTTTTGTGTATATTTCCGATGCAAAAGGGGCATCAATTTCTTTAGTTTTAATTTTCTTTGAAATTATAACCGTATTTAACTCTTCACTAGAGGGAGTCAACTCTTCATCTTCATCATACTCTTCTTGCTCTTTGGCATTTTGCTTGACTTCATTATAACTTTTAGTTTCATTCGCTAAAGTTACAGTTGTACTAAAAGCTAAAATTGCAACAAGTGAAAAATACTTTCCACGAAATCCTTTTGGTTTTATCATCAATTTTTACCCATTCTTTACTATTTTTTATGTTTATTACTGCTATACTAGCTAAAATTACATAAAAGGCAATTTATGAAAGTAGTAGTAATACAAGGACCAAATTTAAATCTTTTAGGACACCGTGAACAAAATTTATATGGATCTATGAAACTTGAAGAGATTCATACTCAAATGGAGAATATTGCTAAACAAAACAGTATAGAGATAGAATTTTTTCAGTCAAATTTAGAGGGTGAAATAGTTGATCGTATTCAAGAGTGCATTGGTGATGCTGATGGAATTATTATAAATCCAGCTGCTTACACTCACACTTCAATTGCAATTCGTGATGCAATAGTAGCAGCTTCTATGCCTGTGATAGAAGTCCATATTAGCAATATATATAGACGAGAAGAGTTTAGAAGTAAAAGTTTAATAGCTCCAGTTAGTACTGGTCAAATTTGTGGGTTTGGTCCATTTGGTTACCATCTTGCTATGGTCTCTATAACTCAAATTTTAGGAGAAATAGCAGCACAAAGAAAAATGAAAAAAACTCAAGCTGAAAATAAGTGAACTATATATTAAAAGATGAAAATGCTATTTACTATGAGTGTGGTTTCTCTTGCGATAATGTTATTTTTTTAAAGTTTGGGAGCGAAGCTTTTTTTGTAACTGATTCAAGATATGATACCGAAGCAAATGAGTATATTCAAAATGCAGAAGTCATTATAACCAATCGTCGTGATATGTTTCCAAAAGTGCGTGAACTAATAAAAAATGCAAAGATAAAAGAGCTTGTTTTTGATCCAAGAGAGTGGAGTCTTTATGCTTATGAAGAGTTTTCAAAAGATCTTGATGGAGTTGAGTTTAAAAAAATAGATAATTTTTCTCAAAAACAACGTATAATAAAAAGTGCAAATGAGCTAGATATACTTAGAAAAGCTGCTAAGTTTGGAGCAAAAGCATTTGATAGTTTTGCAAAGTTTTTAAATGAATCTGGACTACATGCTAGTGAACAGAGATTGCATTTTGAAGCAGAAAGAATTTTAAAAAATTATGGTGAGTTAGGTCTTAGCTTTTCGCCAATTTTTGGAGTAAACAAGAATTCGGCTAAATGCCATGCACTCCCTTTTTTAGATACTTTAAATAATGGAGATTTAATTCTTTTTGATGCTGGAGTAACCTACAAAAGATACTGTAGCGATAGAACAAGAACAGTTGAGTTTAATCAAAAAATTAATTTTGGAAAAAATCAAAAATTTAGTGAAACAAAAAGACAAAAAATTTATGATATAGTCCTTAAATCACAAGAAGCAGGCATAAAAAAAGCAAAAGCAGGCGTAAAGGCTTGTGAGGTTGACAAGGCTTGTAGAGATGTTATAGATTCTTTGGGGTATGGTAAGTATTTTATACACTCTACAGGACATGGGGTTGGTTTAGATATTCATGAACTTCCGATTATTTCAAAAACAAGTGAAACAGTACTCAAAGAAGGCATGGTTTTAACAATTGAACCAGGTATATATTTGCCAGAAGAGTTTGGAGTTCGTATTGAAGATACTCTAATTATAACAGATGGTAAAGCAGAGATTATAGGGAAGTAGATGAAGTTTTTTTATGATAGATTTTTTCCAATCATTAAAACAGAAAATAGAAATTATAAACATAAAGCGGTAATAGGAATAGGCGGTAATCAAGGAGATGTAAGAAAGAGATTTAAAAATCTTTATGTATATTTTAGAAGAAGTTCACTTGTGAGCATAAGCGAAACTTCACCAATTTTAAAAAACCCACCTTTTGGATATTTAGATCAAAATGATTTCTATAATGCAATTATGGTTATTAGAACATCTTTGTCTTCAAAGAGATTTTTAAAATTTCTTTTATATATAGAGAAGATATTTGGGCGAAAAAGAAGCTTTAAAAATGCTCCAAGAAAACTTGATTTAGATATTATTTTTTTTGATAAGATAAAAACAAAAACCAGAAGTTTAATTTTGCCACATCCATATTGGAGAGAGAGAGAATCAGTCGTGTTGCCACTTTTAAGCTTAAAAAGGAAAATATAAGTGAAATTTCTTACATTTAGTGCAGAATCTCCAGCAGATGCTTTAAATCAAGCACAAGTTCAGTGCGGAGAAGATGCTTTAGTTGTTAGTACAAAGCAGGTAAAAAAAAAGAGTTTAAATACTCCTGCTCTTTATGAAGTTGTTGTAGCAGTTGAAGATTCAAAGACAAAACAAAAACCACCTAAAAAAAGTAAATATAAAAGCGATAAAGATGTTCTTTTAAATATTTCAGAAGCAGCAAAACAGATATCTCAAATAGCAAAAGAGACAGATAAAACTTTATCTCTTAGAAAAGAAAAAAAAATATCTCAACAAAAGAAAATGCATAATGAGAATGCTGGAAATGTTGGGGAAATAAAAGATGAAATAGTAAAATTAACAGATAAAATAAAGATAATTCAAGAGATGTTTTGGGAAGAAAAATCTTCTTCAAGAAATAATTTAGCTATTCCACCAGAGTTTGCAGAAATATATAAACTAGCAAAAATTAGTGGAATAGAAAGCAATCATTTAGATAGTGTTATGAGACTTACACTAGAACACATGCCACTCAAAATGAGACACTCTAGCGAGTCTGTAAAGCGTTATTTTCAAGTACTTTTGAGAAAGATGGTCCCCATTCGCTATGAGAGAGAGGTTGAAAGAGGAGTAAAAAAAATTATTATGTTTGTTGGTCCTACAGGTGTTGGAAAAACTACAACAATAGCAAAACTAGCCGCTCGTTTTTCTTATATAAAAGAGAGGAGAGACAAAGTAGGTATTATTACTCTTGATACTTATAGAATAGGTGCAGTTGAACAGCTTTTTCAATATGCAAAGATGATGAAACTTCCAATGGAAGATGTGATAGAACCAAGTGATTTTAATAGCGCTCTTCGTTCTTTATCTCACTGTAGTACTATATTGATAGATACTGTTGGAAGTTCACAATATGATAAAGATAAATTGACAAAACTAAATCAGTTTATACAAAATAGTGAGTATGAGATAGATGTAAATTTAGTACTTTCAGCAGGAAGTAAATTTGAAGATCTAAAATCAACATATAAGAATTTTTCATTTTTAAATATAGATACACTTATTTTTACAAAATTTGATGAGACAAAAACTTTTGGAACAGTTTTCTCTTTAATATATGACATAAATAAACCAGTAAGTTATTTCTCTATTGGTCAAGAAGTTCCAGATGATATAGTTGTAGCAAATAGTGATTTTTTAATTGAATGCATGTTGAATGGTTTTAAAAGGAGACAAAATGCAAACACAAGCAAATAAACTTCAAGAACTTATAAAAGATGGTGCATCTGAAAATAGGGAAATTAAAAACATAAAATATATAGCAATTACAAGCGGGAAGGGCGGAGTTGGAAAAAGCACAATAAGTGCAAATTTAGCAAATATTTTATCTAAAAATGGCTATAAAGTAGCTCTTTTTGATGCAGATATAGGTTTAGCAAATTTAGATGTAATTTTAAATGTTCGTATTAATAAAAATATACTACATGTCTTAAAAGGTGAAGCAACGCTGGCAGATATAATTGTTCCTGTTAAGGAAAACCTTATTTTAATTCCTGGTGAAAGTGGAGATGAAATTTTTAAATATAATGATCAATTTTTATACGAAAGATTTTTTAATGAAACCCAAATTTTAAATGATCTAGATTTTATAATTATAGATACAGGAGCGGGCATAGGTAGACATACTCAACTATTTTTAGAAGCTAGTGATGAGGTAATTGTTGTTACAGTTCCAGATCCAGCAGCCATAACCGATGCTTATGCCACCATAAAAGTAATGAGCAAAGTCAAACCCATGATACATCTGATATTAAATATGACAAAAAACACAAAAGAGGCAGAGCATATTTATGAAAAAATAAATAAAGTTGCTACTGCAAATATAGAAGGTCTTAATTTGAGTCTCTTAGGACATCTCCCAGAAGATAAAATAATAGCAAAAAGTATAAAACAAAGAACCCTTTTTAGTGATGATGCACCATATAGCATAGTCTCTCATGAGCTTATGGGAATAATTAATAATCTTATTTGTAGATTGGAACAAAAAGTGCTTATAGATAAAAATAGAAGAGGTTTTGGCAGCTTCTTGAAGACACTTATTGAGAAATTTTAAAGGATTTACTAGTGATTACCCAAGATAATTTTATATATTTTTTTACTGTTTGTGGATTTTTTATAGGCTTGATATTTTCTATTATAAATTTCACATTACCAGAAAATATTTTACTCTACACTCTAGAAATAACATTTTTCTTTTATCTTCTTGCACATATATCAGTTATAAATTTTATGGATGCTAAAGACTTTGGACTAAAATTATTTGATAAAAAAGAGTATGAAAAGATTAGTGATTATTTTGGCATAGAATTAGATAATAGAGAAAAAGCAATGGATGCTTTATTGTTGGAAATTGAAAAAATGAATAAAGAACATACAGAAGAGTTTAAAAACGAAAAAGAACCAAAATTAAATGCAGATAAAAAAGCAGCATAATCCCTATAGTGATAATATAAAAAAAAGTCAAAACGCTTTAGTATTGCAATATTTGCCAGCGGTACGCGCTTTGGCATATAGACTTAAAGAGAGATTGCCAACATCTATAGATGTAAATGATCTTATTTCAATTGGTACAGAAGAGATGATAAAACTTTCGCGCAAATATGACAAAGAGCAAAATGACTCTTTTTGGGGCTATGGTCGTCAGCGAGTACATGGATCAATGCTCGATTATCTAAGAAGTTTAGATACCATGAGCCGTGCAGATAGAAGATTGATAAAAATAGTAGATAAAGAGATAGAAAAATATTTTTCAACTCATGAAGAAGAGCCTACTAGTCAATATTTGTCAGAGATTCTAGAAGAGAGTAAAGAGAAAATAGATTGTGCTAGAGATGGTTCTAAGGTTATATCTTTAATGCCAATAAATGAACAAATTACTATATTAAGTGAAGAAAATATTTTTGAAGCAGTAGAAAAAGATGAACTCATAGATATAATAAAAGAAATTTTAAATAAGTTTAAAACAAGGGAGCAGCTTATAATTCAGCTATACTATTTTGAGGAACTTAATCTTAAAGAGATTAGCGCTATACTTAATATAAGCGAGTCTAGAATTTCGCAGATTCATAAAAAACTATTAAAACAGATACGAAATGAGTTAGGACTAAACGATGGCTGATATACTAAGTCAAGAAGAGATTGATGCCCTCTTAGAAATTGTTGAAGAAGATGGAGATACAGATTTTGTTGAAAGTGATGATGAAGATGATGAAAGACAGATAATTCTTTATGACTTTAAACGACCAAATAGAGTATCAAAAGAGCAACTTCGTGCTGTAAAAGGTATACACGACAAAATGGCAAGAAATCTTGCTGCTCAAATTTCATCTATTATGAGAAGTATTGTGGAGATTCAACTTCACTCTGTTGACCAGATGACTTACGGTGAGTTTTTAATGAGTCTTCCTAGCCCAACAAGTTTTAATGTATTTTCAGTGAAACCACTTGACGGAAGTTGTGTTATAGAGATAAATCCTTCAATTGCTTTTCCCATGATAGATAGACTCTTAGGAGGTCTTGGCGAATCTTTTGAATCCACAAGAGAGCTTACAGATATAGAGCTAAATCTTCTTGATACTATATTAAGAGTTGTTATGCAAAGACTCAAAGAAGCATGGACGCCTATCACAGAACTCTATCCAATAATTGAGACTAAAGAATCGAGTCCTAATATTGTTCAAATTGTAAGTCAGAATGAGATTGTTATTATGGTGGTAATGGAGATTATTATTGGAAATACAAGTGGCATGATAAATTTTTGTTATCCTGTAATTTGTCTTGAACCTATTCTTTCTCGTTTGGCAAATAAAGATATTATGCTTGGTGATACAAGTGCTAAAAAAAGTAGAAATAAAGAGTTACATGAGTTAGTTGGGCGAGCTGAAGTTTTTAATGAGGCTATTATTGGAGAAGCAGATTTGAGTGTAGAAGAACTGTTTGACCTTGAGGATGGAGATGTGATTAGACTTAATCGTGCTGCAGATGATCATGCTATAGTTGCCATAGATAAGAAAAATCTATTTTTAGTTGAGATCGGACTTCATAGGTTTAGAAAATCTATTAAAATAAAAGAGTTGATAAGAACAGATAAAGACGAAGTTAAATTTGCATTAGAAAAACTAGAAGAAACTAGAATGAAGAAAATTTACTCCTCTTCAAAAAATTATACAAATATTCAAAAAAAAGCAATTTAAAAAGTTATTTTGTATAATGTGAATCTAGGAAAGGAAATATGAATGATACCTGAATTTATAAAAATACTAGAGAGTGAGATAACCTCAACACTAGAGGGATTAACAGGAGTTGTGCCAACTGTTAAATTTAACGAGGAATCACCTCCAGACATTAAAAAAGCACTATCTTTACCACTTGTTGCTTTAAATGTTAGTGTTAAAGATAGTGATGATTTTAAGATGAAAGTTGCTATTCCAGCACTCTTATCTACAGCTATAAGCGATATGATGTTGGGTGGTGAGGGCGAACAAAAAAAGAGCATGAATGAAGATGATTTAGATGCAATAAAAGAGATTTTATCAAATATATTAGGTTCACTCTCAACGGCTTTAAATGGTCAAAAATCTATGCCAAATTTGAGTTTCAAATTAGATGATATTAAGTATATTAAAACTATAGAAGAGACAGATTTTGCTAAATTTACTGAACTATTTATTTACAATGTAAGCATACAAAGTGTTTCTAATAATATGGTTTTTGGAATCAACTCCGAACTAGATTTTAAATTAGGAGGTAAAATAAAGACTGAAAATGTACTCCTGAAAAAATATTCTGGCTTAACTAGCGAAGAGATGAAAAATGTAGAGCTTATAAAAGATGTAAAACTTCCAATAAGGGTTAGAATTGGTTCAAAAAAAATGCTTTTAAAAGATGTCCTTAATATGGATATAGGTTCGGTGATAGAGCTAGACCAGTTAGCTAATGATCCTCTTGAAATTCTCGTTGGAGATAAAATTATAGCCCAAGGAGAAGTTGTTATAATTGATGGTAATTTTGGTGTACAAATAAGTAAAATAGGTTCAAAAAAAGAGCGATTAGAAAAACTAAGATAATTTTAAAACTAACATTTAATCTATTTTTGAATGCTATTGTTTAGAGAGGGTAATTATGAAAATATTAGTAGCTTTAAGTGGTGGAGTCGATTCTACTGTAGCAGCATACAAATTAAAGCAAGAAGGTCATAAGATAGAAGGCGTCTATATGAAACTATATAGTGATCCATCTACCCATAAAGCAAATATAGAAAAAGTAAAAAAAGTATCGGATTTTTTAAAGATTAAATACCATGTGCTTAATTTAGAAGACAAGTTCAATAGTTTGGTTTACACTCCTTTTATAAAGACATACGAAGATGGTTTAACTCCAAATCCTTGTGTGCTTTGTAATAGAAAAATAAAGTTTGGGGAACTCTTGGATTTTGCAAAAGAACTTGGCATGGATAAGTTAGCAAGTGGGCATTATGCACAAATAATAGATGGACTTTTAACAGAAGCATTTGACAAGAGTAAAGATCAAAGTTATTTTTTAGCAAATTTAAATAAAAATAGTTTAAACAGAATTTTATTTCCACTTGGCAAAATGTTAAAAAAAGATGTTAAACAAATTGCTTTGTCTATTAAAGTTTTACAAGAATTTGCTACACAAAAAGAGAGTAGCGAAATCTGTTTTGTTCCACAAGCATATACCGATATATTAAAAAAACACATGGATATAGATAAAGCAGGAGATGTGTTAAATATTAAAGGTGAAGTAGTAGGGCAACATAAAGGATACATGCATTATACAATAGGTAAAAGAAGAGGTTTTACAGTTAAAGGGGCTCATGATGCTCACTATGTAATTTCTATAAATGCAAAAACTAATGAGATAGTAGTAGGACTTAAAGAGGACTTAGATATAAAAGAGTTTAAAGTTAGAGATATTAACATGTTTGTAGAGGATAAAAATTTTAACTGCTTCGTGAAAATAAGATACAGGAGTCCTAAGTGTGCATGTAGTATACATGTTAATAAAACAAATGCTAGTGTTAAATTAGATGAAAAACTTCAAGGATTGGCTGCTGGTCAAATGGCAGTTTTTTATAAAGATAGTAAAGTTGTAGGCGGTGGCTGGATAGAGTAGTTATATTATTTTGGTATAATAAATATTAAAAAAAAGGAAGATTTTAATGCAACAGTTTGGGAGCGACAACTACTCTGGTATTTGTCCAGAGGTTTTAAGTGCTTTGATTAAAGCCAATACAGGCTCACAGCCAGCTTATGGAAACGATGAATATACATATAAAGTATCGAAAAAAATAAGAGAGATTTTTGAGTGTGATTGTGAAGTTTTTTTTGTTTTTAATGGTACCGCTGCTAATTCACTCTCTTTAGCATCACTATGCAGGTCTTATCATAGTGTGATTTGTCATGAAACTGCACATATAGAAACAGATGAGTGTGGCGCTCCTGAGTTTGCATCAAACGGCTCAAAACTTCTTTTAGCAAATGGAGAAAATGGAAAGCTTAATCCTAAAAATATAGAGAAGTTAGCGACTAAAAGAACAGATATACACTATCCTAAACCTAAAGTTATTAGTATTACTCAATCAAATGAATTAGGAGTAACTTACTCTTTAGAAGAGATAAAAGCTATAAAAAAAGTAGCAAATAAGTTTAATCTTAAGATTCACATGGATGGAGCTAGATTTGCAAATGCTCTTGTTAGTTTAGGTTGCAGTGCTGCTGATATGACTTGGAGAGTTGGAGTTGATGTTCTTAGTTTTGGTGGCACTAAAAATGGAATGGCTTTTGGTGAGGCAGTTGTGTTTTTTGATACTAAATTAGCAGAAGATTTTGAGTATAGAGTAAAACAAGCAGGACAATTATCTTCAAAGATGCGATTTATATCTGCACAATGGTTGGGGATTTTGGAAAATGATATATGGTTAAAAAATGCAAAAAATGCAAATGACATGGCAACTTACTTTTCGCAAGCAGTAGAAAATATAGATGGTGTGCATCTAATGTTTCCAGTTAATGCAAATGAGGTTTTTATAAAATTAAGTTCCGAAGTTGAAGTTAAACTTAGAAAAATAGGGTGGATATTTCATGCTTTTATAGGTGGTGCAAATAGATTTGTTTTTTCTTGGGATTCAACTAAGAAAAGGGTAGATGAGTTAATAAAAGACATAATGGATTAATAATGGCAAAAGTAGAATTTTTAGGACCAATAAATAGAGAGTCAATACATGTAGATATAAAAAATTTAAATGATCTCAAAGAGATGTTTAAGCATGATAATGAGTTAGTAGAGTGGTTGGAAATTTGTGCAGTAGCAGTAAATGACACTCTTGTATCTTCTATCGATATAAAAATAGGTAAAAGTGATAAAATTTCGCTTTTACCTCCTGTTTGTGGGGGGTAATTAATGAGTTTGGAACTTCATAGAGGACCTCTAAATGTAGATGAGATAACAAATCGCTGGTACGGTAAGTTAAAAGATAAAAATTATGGTGCTTATATACCATTTATAGGTATTGTTAGAGATGAAAACAAAATAAGTGGACTTAGTTTTGATATATATGAACCAATATTAAATAGTTGGTTTAAAGCATGGCAAGAGAAGGCAAAAAATAAAGACTCATATCTTCTAATGGCCCACTCTATAGGCGATGTTCCAAATCATTGTAGCTCTTACATGTCAGCAGTTGCTAGTCCTCATAGAGTGGAGGCTTTAAAGATGATAAGTAGTTTTGTTGAGGATTTTAAAGTTTCAGCCCCTATATGGAAGTATGACTTAATTAATAAAGAGAGAGTTTATGCAAAAAAAAGAAGCACCGCTCTAAAAGGTGCGGGGCTATTAAAATGAAATTTCAAGATTTTGATGAAACTATTGAGAACTTAATTAACTCTTTAAGAGGAGTAATTAAACCTATTGAAAATGTTTTTTTAATAGATACAGTTAATAGAATTTTAGCTAAAGATGTAGTTGCTAAAGAGAATTCACCTTCACATGCAACGTCCTCTATGGATGGTTATGCTATTAAATTTTCTGATCAAAAAAAAGGTATGTTAAAAATTAGCTCACAAGTTCCAGCGGGTATCAACATTAGTGAGAGTATAAAAAGTGGAAGTTGTATAAAAACTTTTACAGGTTCGCTTATGAGTGAAGGAAGTGATACTTTAATTCCAATAGAAAATGTAGAAGTTTGTGGTAATGAAATTAAGATATTAACTCCAGTTCCTTTAGGATTTGCCGTTCGACTCATTGGCGAAGATTATAAGCATGATGAAGTTTTAATAAAAAAAGGTACTATTATAGGATTTGCTCAAATTGCTCTAATGGCAGAACTTGGATCTGTTCAAATTCCAGTTTTTGTAAAACCAAAAGTAGCTATTATAGCAACTGGAAGTGAAATATTAGATCTTGGTGAAGATAAATCTAGCCCGGCACAGATAAGAAGTTCTAATCACATTACACTTGAAGCTATTATGAAATCACATGGTGCAAATGTATCTCGCATGGGTATAGTTAAAGACGATAAAAAGCTTATTAAAACAAAAATTATTGATGCCCTTAAAGATAGTGATATAGTTATAACAACTGGTGGGGTTAGTGTTGGTGATTATGATTTTGTAAAAGATATTATTAAAGGCATGAATCCTCAATATATAGTCGATAGGTCTTCTGTAAAACCAGGTCGTCATATAAGAGTTGTAAAGATAGATTCAAAGTATATTGTTGCACTTCCGGGATTTCCTTATAGTGCAGTTGTTATGGCTTTTATATATATATTGCCTTTGATTCGTGCTATGCAAGGAGACAAACCACATTCACAGTATATTGAAGCTACTATAGAGGAAGATTATATTAAACGCTCACCTTTTACAGAGTTTACCGCTTGTAATTTATATCTTAAAGGCGGTCATTTTTTTGTAAATCTTAATGGCAAGAAAAAAGGTAGCAGTGCAATATTGACCAACATGCTTAATGGAAGTGCACTTCTTAGAGTAGAACAAAAAACAAAATTTATAAAAAAAGGCGACAGAGTTAGAGTGTTGCAAATTAGCTAAATATAAGATAGTAATATTTTGACAGATAAATTTTAAATGCCAAAATATATTTAAGTCCTATAGTATAAACATCATCCAAGCAGTACCAAGAGTTAAAAATACAAAAGTATTTACTATAGTTACAATGCCACCAATTTTATAGACTTCACCGGGTTTTATATAGCCACTTCCTATATAGATAACATTGGCTGATGATCCTTGCGGTGTTATAATTGCATTGAAATTTGTAGCAAATAGAAGCATTAGTGCTATCAATTCTCCCGGAACATTAGCAGTTAATCCAACTTCTAAAAATACACCATAAAGAGCAAGCATTTGTGCCGTTTGTGATACAAAAAAGTAGTGTATAAAAACATAAGCAAGAACCAAACTCACATATACAGCTAGCCATGATAAATCGGATACTGCATAGGCTATATGCCCACCGAGCCACCCCATGAAACCAAATTTATTTAGATAGACACTCATTGTATAAAGAATAGCAAACCATATTAGAGTCTCTAATGCCCCACCTTCGTTCTTCATATCTTCAAGCGTAAAAATATTTGACAACATCAATACTGCTAAACCAAGTAGTGCAACTGCAGATTTATTGATGCCAAATGATGATGACATAATCCACAGAGCAACCATAGATATAAATGTTATAGACATTATCCACTCATTTTTACTAAGTTTCCCCATTTTTGCTAGTGCTGTATTTGCTATCTCTATTGCTTCTGGAGTCTCTTTTATTTCTGGTGGATAGACTTTATATATTATCCATGGAATAAGAAAAAATAGAGTAATAGTAGGAACACAAGATGCCATTATCCATGTTTGATAAGTTATAGTTACTCCAAACTCTTGAGCAATTGCAGCACCCGCTGGATTTGCTGCCATTGCAGTAAGCCATAATGTAGAAGATAGAGTAAGACCGGCCATAGAACACATCATTAAAAATGAACCTATTCTCTTTCTAGTTCCATCTTCAACTTTAGAGTTACTATCAGTTGCAAGTGCATTTACTATAGGGTATAAAACACCACTTCTTGCTGTATTGCTTGGAAATGCGGGCGCTATGAACATATCTGCTGCAATCACAGAGTACGCTAGTCCTAAACTTGTTTTTCCAAATCTTTTTATAATTAAAAAAGCGATTCTTTTGCCAAGACCTGATTTAATAACACCACGAGCAATTAAAAAAGCAATTATGATTAAAAAAATCCAATCTTCCCCAAAACCACTAAAGCCCTCTTTTGCAGTTAGTGTATTAGTTAAAATTGAGACACTTAATGCCAAAATTGCTGATAAAAATATTGGTACAGCATTTACAATAACCGCAACTATTGCTGTTATAAATATTGCAAATAAGTGCCAAGCTTCAACAGATAACCCCTGTGGTACTGGTGAAAACCAAACTAATAAACCAAAAACAATGACTCCAAAACGCAAATAAACTAAATTGGATACCCCTTGAAAACTACTGGACATGTACTCCTCCTTTAAATGAAAATATTTTTGACATGTAACAATAGAATACCTAATGTTTAATTTTATATCTTTAAAAGTAAAAATATAATTTATTTATATAAGAATTTTATATATGGCAGATTCACATCATAATTTGTACCTTTTATACCATTACTAGCTTTTAGGTTAATATATGTACAATTATGGGTAGTTATAAATAGTTGTACACAGCAATAATATTAAGGAGAATAGAAAATGAGTGAAGGCGATATAAATGAAGATTTTTATTTGTGTGAAGGAATATGGCTAGATAAAGGGAATAAAACTTTAACAGATGAAGATACTAAACACAAATTAGATATTAACAATATTGATGACATGATTATAATATTTAAACGAGAAGTTGAAGCTTGGTTGTTTGCGCCAATGAATCAATTAATGAATGATGATAAAGATATTAACTCTAGTTATCGACCATTCAAAAATGCTATTTTTATGCTTTTCGGTATTTTTTCTTACATTGAAAAAATACAAAGATATAAAGATGGTGAACCTTATATATCAGGAGATTCAAAATCTACAAAAATCTTAACTCTTGGATTTAAAAACATATTTGGATCAAATAAAAAGAGTGAATTTGGAGATAAAAAAATAAGTACAATATTGGAAAATACACGTCATACAATGATGCATTCTGGTAACATTGGAGATAAAGTACTATTAAATTATGATTACGCTAATGCTAATGCAGTAACTTATATTGGAAGCAATAAAAATTTATGTAAAATTGAATTAAATCCTTATTCGATGCTATTAGCAATTGCAAAAGATTTTGATGAGTATTTGAAAAATATTAAAGATGGTGCTACAAGACAAGATAATTTTAAGACAGTATTTAAGTCAGTTTATAGTGATGAAATAAAGCTATTATACAAGCGAGAGAATTTTATATCTTTAAAAGTAAAAATATAATTTATTTATATAAGAATTTTATTGCTTCCAATATA
>JAERRW010000018.1 GCA_016735235.1 Sulfurospirillum sp.
CAAACACAATTTAGCATTAGCAAGTTTTCACATGTACGAAAATGTTAAAGAGGAAGCTCTAAAAAACAATGTAATAGTACTACAAAGAAAAGGGAATTTAGTGGAGACATTTTTGCCGATTTAATGGTCAAATAAAGCCTTAAATATTTAAGATTTTATCAGATGTTTTTCAAGATATTGTTTTTGGAAAAAAGATATAACATGGTGAAACCTGACAATTATCTACTTTATGTAAGCTAAATTAATAATTACACTTTAGGGTTTAATGTGGGTAGGTTTAATTTTGGTAGATTAACTTATTGGTTATTAATTAAAATTTTAGTAATATTATCGATTATTACATGCAGGATTTTTATGTTAAAAAATAAAATAATTTCAAAGAAAAACAGTATTCTTTTTTATGGTTTAGTACCGCCAAAAATAAAGCATACAAAAGAAGAGATAGCACATATTGCTTCTACCCAAATTAAAAGACTTAAAGATTTAGATATTGATGGGCTTGTGCTTTATGATATACAAGATGAATCTGATAGAACTCAAAAGATACGACCCTTTCCTTTTATGGATACAGTAGAGCCTTGCACTTATGCTAGAGAGTATCTTGAAGTTATGGATTTTCCTATAATTGCCTATAGGTCGGTTGGTAAATATACTAAAGAGGAGTTTACTAATTGGCTTCAAAACATACGAAGAAAAGAGTCTTATTCGGTTTTTGTAGGTGCCCCTAGTGCTAATGCTAAAGTAAATATTGGCATAAAAGAGGCATATAGGTTAAAAAAGGAGTTTGCTAAAGATTTAACCATAGGTGGCATAATGATACCAGAGCGTCATACAGTTTATGGCAATGAGCATTTAAAAGTATTTTCAAAAATAGAAGAGGGCTGCAAGTTTTTTATATCGCAATGTGTTTATGACCTTATGGGTGCAAAGAGATTTCTGGACGATTATGTAACTTATGGCAAAAACCATAATATATCTTTAGTTCCTATTATTTTTACAATAACACCTTGTGGTTCTACTCAGACACTTAATTTTATGAAGTGGCTTGGTATTAATATTCCTACTCATCTTGAAGATAGATTAAAAAATTCAGAAGATATTTTAGAAGAGTCCGTAAGGCTTAGCCGTGATATATTTGAAATTCTATATTTTTATGGTAGAGGAAAAGGCGTAAAAATAGGGTGCAATGTAGAGAGTGTAGCTATTAAAAAAGCAGAAATAGACGCATCAATGGAACTTCTTTGTAATATACAAAAAATTATGGGAAGAGTTTAAATTTGAGCGATATTGTTCTTGGTACTTTTAATGCTAAATACATACATGTTTCTATAGGACTTAGATATATTTTTGCAAACTTAAAAGAGCTTAAAAATAGAACTGTTATAAAAGAGTTTGTTGTAAATTCTCAAGTTAGAGATGCTGTGGAGGTTATCTTAAAAGAGAATCCAAAAATAGTTGGAATTGGTACTTATATATGGAATGCAAATGAAGTAGCAGAGTTTGTAGAGATTATTAAAAAAGTAGCACCTCATATAATCATAATTCTTGGTGGTCCAGAGGTTAGTTATACTCCTCATAGAGTCGATTTTAGTGGTGCTAATTACTTCATACAAGGCGAAGGCGATAATGCTTTTTATGAGCTTTGTCGGTCTATTTTAGATGATGATGCTCCAAAAGAGAAGATTATAAAAGCTAAGAGAGTTAATTTAAATGAGATTGAACTTCCTTATAAATATTTCAATAATGAAGACATATCTCATAGACAATGTTATGTTGAAGCTAGTCGTGGTTGCCCATATTTATGTGAGTTTTGTCTCTCTTCGCTTGATAAAAAAGTCAGGGAGATAGATATTGATAAGTTTTTAAAAGAGATTGAAATACTATGGAATAAAGGAGTGAGAAGTTTTAAATTCATAGATAGAACTTTTAATCAAAATGTAACTACTGCAAATAAACTAATGGATTTTTTTCTATTAAAAGAGCCACCATATTTTATACATTTTGAAGTCATACCAGATAACTTTCCAGAATCAATTAAGCAACGCATCAAAAAGTTTCCACCATCTTCACTGCAGTTAGAAATTGGCATACAGACACTAGATAAAAAAATATCAAAAAATATTTATAGAAAATTAAATTTAAAAAAAATAAAAGAGAATTTGGAGTTTTTAGACAATGAGACAAAATCACATCTACATGTAGACCTTATTATTGGACTTCCGGGCGAAAGCATAGAGCAGTTTGGTAAAAATCTTGATTTACTTTATAGCATGACAAAGGGTGAGATACAATTAGGAGTTCTTAAAAAACTTTCAGGAACCACTATGAGTCGTCATGACAAAAAACATGGCATGATTTATTCCAATAAACCTCCTTATGAGATACTTCAAAACACTCTTATAACATTTGAAATGATGCAAAAAATGAAACGATTTACTCGTTTTTGGGATATGGTTTATAATAGTGGAAATTTCAAAAAATCGATTCTCTATATTTTCAAAAGTAGTAAAGTATATGACAATTTTTTTGCATTTTCAAACTGGATATATACTCAAACAGAATCAACTTGGAAAATTTCACTAGATAGATTATCGCATCTTATTTTTAGGTATGTTACAGAAGTTTTACATATAGATGAAGAGGAGTTTAAAAGAGTTTTAATCGACGATATATCAACACCAACGAGAAGAAGATTGCCAAAATTTTTAATAGTAGAGATAGAAAATAAAAGAGTAACAAAAAAGAGCAATATTTTTAATAAACGACAGATAAAACACTTAGAGTAATTTGAGACATGTAACAATATTTTATAGATTTAATATATAAAACAGTGTATAATTCTTAAAAAATTAGGATTATAATGAATAAAAGTTTAATAACAAATTTAGTTAGTTTAAGTTTAATAGGAATCTCATTTGTGCTGGTTGAGCCTTTTAAAAATAGTGTTTT
Organism: Sulfurospirillum sp.; assembly: GCA_016735235.1. Taxonomy (GTDB): domain Bacteria; phylum Campylobacterota; class Campylobacteria; order Campylobacterales; family Sulfurospirillaceae; genus Sulfurospirillum_A. The sequence continues at coordinate 2,950 of JAERRW010000018.1, forward strand.
ATTTATGGGTCTGTTTGCATTTTCTGGAGCATTGACAAATCAAATTGCAATTCACATGTTGTTTGAAAAAGTTCCTTTTCTCTATGGTAGTGGCATAATTATTCTTCGTTTTGAATCTTTTAAAAACTCTATTAAAGAGTTAATGATGAGTCAGTTTTTCAACAAAAAACAACTTAATGATTTTTTTACAAAAGAGGAGAAAAAAATAGACTTAACACCTATTATAGACAAAACAGATTTCTCTCCCGCTTATGATGCTCTAACAAAAACTGTTATGGAATCACAATTTGGTAGTATGCTAGGCATGTTTGGAGGAGAATCCGCACTTGAAAAAATGCGTCAACCGTTTGTAGATAAACTAAAAGCATCGGTTGTAACTATAGCACAAAGTGATAAATTTCATGATCAGATCAAACTACACCTTCAAGACTCTTCATTTAGCGACGACATGTTAGATTCCATTGAACATGTAATCGATACAAGACTTCAAGAATTAACACCTCTCATGGTTAAAGAGATAGTCCAAACTTTTATGAGGCAACACTTAGGTTGGCTCGTAGTATGGGGCGGATTTTTCGGCGGACTTATTGGGCTGGTGAGCTCAATAGTGATTTAGGTTTTTAATTTGAGTGAACAAATTGGCATTAAAATTTATCAAGGACTAAATGAGTTATTAAAAGGAAAAAGAGATGATGAAAAATTAAAGTTAATAGAACAGAAGCTATTTGATTTATTAAATATAAAAAATATAAATTTTCTTTTTGGTTCTGGTACTAGTGTAGACAGTATACCAACTATGAAATATTTAATTAAAAAGATAGATGCTAAGAAAAATGCACTTTTTGAAAAAATAAAAAATAGTAATAAAGATAATTTAGAAAGTATACTAGGTGTATTATATTCAAAAAGAGATTATCAACTTGGCATAAATGAAGAAGATAAAGAAACAGAAGAATTAATAAAAATCATTGAAGAAACAATTTTTAATGAAATAAATATTGATTTATCTGATTCCTGTCATGAAAAAGCGATGAATATATACAAAACATTTTATCAAAAAGTAACCTATAGAAACAGAGATTTAAGTAGAGTTAATATTTTTACAACAAATAACGACTTGTTTAACGAAAGAGTATTAGATAATTTAAATATTAACTATAACAATGGATTTGGTGGAGGACTAGAGCGGTTTTTTAATCCTGCAAGATTTGAATATACATTTTCTAGAAAAATTGAAACAAGTTTAGAGAAGTACGAAGCTTTAGATAATATGATTTATCTTTATAAATTGCATGGTTCAATAAACTGGATAGAAAAAGAAGGAAATTCACTTTTTAATATCCAAGAAGTAAATATTAAAAATACAAACAAGAAACCATCAGAAAGTGTGTTAATCTATCCAAATCCACTCAAGCAGGGCAAGAGTTTAACTTCACCATATACTGATATTATACGAGAGTTTCAAAAAAAACTTTTATTGCAAAATAGTGTCCTTTTTATAATTGGGTATAGTTTTAGTGATGAACATATTAACAATATTATATATCAAGCACTATCTAGTAATTCATCAATTTCCATAGTTATTTTTAATAATTCTAGTGAAAAACCTCTCTTTAAGATAGATGACCAAAGAATTTATAAAATATTTGGCAAAGATAAAGATAAAAATATTCATTATTTTGAATATATTGTAGATAATTTAATTCCAAATCTTAATGAATATAGAGATAAAAACCTCTTAAAAGATTTTATGGACAAACTGTCTAAAGCACAAGAGCAAAACTCATGAATATAGGTAAAATAATATCTATAAATTTTAATCAATTTAAAGTAAAAATATTTTCTGAAATTACTGGCGGCCTAGTTAATATAAATGGAGATATATATTACTTTGGTAATATTGGTAGTTATCTTAAAACTACTAATGCCGTAGGCGAACATATTATATGTGAAGTTGTTTCAATTTTTGATTCAGATTCATATAATGAACAAAAAGCATTTAATGTTGATGGACATAGAGAGCTTATGCTTAAACCAATTGGTATCATAGATACTGCTGAAAAGTTCTCTTTAGGGGTTGGTATATATCCTTGTCTTTATAGTGATGTTAATATTGTTAAAAGTGATGATATGGAAAAAATACTAGGTACAATTGATAGTTCTATTGATCATATACATAAAAGTTTTGATTTAGGAATAAGTAAAAACCTAATAAATTATCCTATTAGTATTTCAATAGATAATTTTTTTAATATTCATTCGGCAGTTCTTGGGAATTCTGGTAGTGGTAAATCAAATACAATAGCTCATATATTGCAAAATATTTATAGAAAAAATAACAATTCTGCCAAAGGCTCAAGAGTTATTCTCTTTGATGTTAATGGAGAGTATGCCAAAGCATTTCCTAAAAATTTAAATGCCAATATTAAAATTAAATATTATAAACCAAATATTATAAGTGATATAAGTGATAAAAGTAATGAAATAGATTATTATGAAAATTTTTTTATGCCTCATTTTTTAATGACTCTGGATGAATGGAGTGCATTTCTTTTAGCAACAGACGTCACTCAAAGACCATTTTGGGATAAGGTTCTTCAAGAAACTTATAGATTTTATAAAATTGCTACCGCTCAAGATGAAGAGAGTAGAATTTACATTAATTATTTACGATATAAATTATGTGAACTTTTATTTAATATATTAAGTCAGGCAGACACAGATACATCGAGAATTACAACGGCGGGTGCATCAATTTTAAAAATAAAAAGCATCATTGATAGTAATACAAATTTAAGAACTAAATGCAAAAAAGAAAGCTTATGTGATGATATAAACAATCTTCATTCAAAATGCACTATTAATTATGGAAATAATAATGATAACTTGAATGATGAAGTAAAAGAAGTTAATAAAAAAGTTAATTATGCTGAAGTTCAAAAGATTTTAGATGAAAGAATTCAAAATGGTGAATTTTTTGATTATAAATTTTTAAAAATATCTGCTGAAATGGCTTTACTTGAAGAAGATGCTCGTGCTAATAGACAAATGAGAGGCTATACCGCAACAATGATGACACGATTAGATTATTTTTTAGATAATTATGAGTGTAAATTCATGAGAGATATTCCTGAAGGTGTTACTAATCCAACAACATATTTAGAGTATATTTGGGGGAAAGATACAGATAAGACTCAATTGATTATTATAGATACAAGTGAATTAGGCATAGATATTTTAGAAACATTAACAAGTGTTATTTCAAGACTTATATTTGCCCAAAGAAAAGCATTACAAAATGATAAAAGAAGAGAAAAACCAGTACATTTAGTACTAGATGAAGCTCATAGATATATTAAAAAAGATTTTAAATATTTGCTTAGAGAGAATATCTTTGAAAGAATAGCGAGAGAGGGTAGAAAATATTCTTTATTTTTACTAATTTCATCTCAAAGACCATCTGAGCTATCAGAAACAGTACTATCTCAATGTTCAAATTTTATTATTCATAGAATACAAAATGAAATAGATATGAGATATATCAATGCAGTATTGCCATATTTTTCGGATGATTTTGTAAATAAAATCAAGCAATCAACTCCAGGGGAAGCACTTGTTTTTGGTAATTGTGTTTCAATGCCTCTACATGTGGCCATAACTAAATCAGAACCTGAACCAAATAGTAAAAATTGCACTATTTCTAAAGAATGGTTTAAGAATTAAGAGAATAACAGGGTCAGAGCTTTATTTTCTCATCTCAAATTTACTATTTTTTTGTATAATAACTCATAATATTGCAAAAGGTTACAAATGACAACCATAGAGAAACTACAACAACAAATTTTAGAGCTTGATATAGAAGAGAAGCAAAGAAAAAAAGAAGCAGATGCACGAAGTGAAGCATTAGAAGAACTATTTAGCAAAAGTAAAATTGAAGCTGATGCACGAAATAAAAAATCTGATGCACGAGGTAAAAAAGCAGATGCGCGACTAGCTAAGCTAGAGAAATTTATAGATAAAGAGACAAAAGATACTAAAAAACTAAAAGAGATGATATTTGGTATAGGAAAAAATCAAGGACTTGTAGCAGAGGAGTTTTTTCAA
>JAERRW010000002.1 GCA_016735235.1 Sulfurospirillum sp.
TGAGAGATAGTCAATTTTATAAAGATATAGTGCTTAATTCAGCATCACACAATAATGAAGAAGATTTATATAAAAAAGAATTAGAAGCTACACTAGCAAATATAAATAATTTATCTGTTATATTCAAAGATGTAAAGAATGGAAATTCATAAGATGAAAATAAATACAATAAAACTAAAAAATTATAGAAAATTTAAAGATTTAACTATAGACTTTAGTGATGATATTACACTGATTGTTGGGCAAAACTCAGCATGAAAAACAACTATGCTGGACTCTCTTAAAGTTGTGTTATGGTCACATGTGCGAGGTTTCCCACTGCCAAATCTCGCTCTACAATAGCTTTTCCTAAATTTTATATAAATTTTATATAAAAAATATTATACTGTAATTCAATATAATTTCAAGGAGTAAATATGAAAAGCTTAATTATTGCTATTTTATCAGTTGTTTACCTAGGTGTTAATGCTCAAGCAGTATCAATACTAGAAGGACCAAGAGCGGTTCCCGTGGAAGCTACTAATGGCATGGTTGTTACTAGCCATACTTTAGCGACCAATGAGGCACTAAAGGTTTTAGAAAATGGCGGAAATGCAATTGATGCAGCAGTTACAGCGGCATTTGCATTAGCAGTTACACAACCTCGATCAGGCAACATTGGTGGTGGCGGATTTATGTTAATATCAAATGAAAAAAGCGGAAAAGTTGACGCTATTGACTATAGAGAAAAAGCCCCTTCTAAAGCATATAAAGACATGTTTATAGATAAAGATGGAAATGTCAATCAAGAGTTATCAAGGTTTTCTCATAAATCAGCTGGTGTTCCTGGCAGTGTGGCAGGACTTGCATTAGCTTTAGAAAAATATGGAACAATTTCACTCTCTAAAGCACTAGCTCCAGCTATAAAATTAGCAAATGATGGATTTATAGTTACACCAAGATTTTCACAAGGAACAATTTCTAGAAAAGAGAGATTATCTAAATTTGAATCTAGTAAGAAAATATTTTATAAAAAAGATGGCACTGCTTACAAGCCGGGTGAAAAATTTGTTCAAAAAGATTTAGCAAAAACACTAAAGAGAATCTCAAAACATGGTGCTAAAGAGTTCTATACAGGCAAAACCGCCGAGTTAATTGTAGAAGAGATGGAAAAACATGGTGGATATATAACAAAAGAAGATTTAGCAAACTACAAGCCTAGCATTAGAAAGCCTATCAAAGGGACATATAGAGGTTACGATATATTTTCAATGTCCCCTCCTAGTTCTGGAGGTATTCATATAGTGCAAATTTTAAATATGATGGAAAATTTTGACATAGGTAAATTAGGTCACAATAGTGCAGATACTATTCACATAATGACAGAAAGCATGAAAAGAGCTTATGTCGATAGAGCTACTTACTTGGGAGATACAGATTTTGTTAAAGTTCCTACAGAGGGATTAATAGATAAAAAATATGCAAAAAAACTAATTCTTCCATTGAGTGCTAGCTCAACTAACTCAAAAGATTTAAAAGCTGGGAGTCCTGCTGGTTATGAAAGTAGCGAAACTACACACTTCTCAATAGCAGATAAATATGGAAATGTTGTATCTAATACTTATACAATAAACTTCTCTTATGGTAGCGGTATTGTTGTCTCTGGAGCTGGTTTTTTGCTTAACAATGAGATGGATGATTTTTCTGCTAAGCCAGGTGTTCCAAATGCTTATGGACTAATAGGAGGAGAGGCCAATAAAATTGAAGCAAATAAAAGAATGTTAAGCTCTATGTCTCCTACTATTGTAAAAAAAGATGGCAAAAACTTTTTAGTAACTGGAAGTCCAGGAGGGTCTAGAATTATTACTACTACACTTCAGGTTATATCAAATGTTATTGATCATAATTTAAATATTTCATCTGCAGTTAATGCTCCTAGAATGCATCATCAATGGCTACCCGATGAGCTAGGAGTTGAAGAGGGTTTTAGTCCAGATACAATTAAGTTGCTTGAAAAAAAAGGTCATAAAATTGTTCAAAAAAATGCAATGGGTGCTATTCAAAGTATCATGATTAAAGATGGTATATTTTATGGTGCAGCTGACCCTAGAAGAAGCACATCAAGCGCTAAAGGACTTTAAACTTATAAAAGAATTTGTTTAAATATTTGAATTACATGTGTTGATTTGATTTGGAAAAGGGAAGATTTAAGGTTTTTTAAAAAAAGGAGTAAAATGAAATTTAGCGGAACAAATGTACTAATAACAGGTGCGGCAAGCGGAATAGGAAAGCAGTTAGCTATAACTTTGGCTAGTTATGGATTAAAAGTATGGATAAATTACCGTTCTCGCCCCAAAGAGGCCGACTTAATTCAAGCAGAGATAGAAAGCAACGGAGGAAAAGCAGCAGTTATAGGATTTGATGTTGCTGATGAAGATGCTTTTATAGAGGGCATAAAGAGTATAGTTTCAAGTGATGGAGAGCTTTCATACTTAGTAAATAATGCTGGAATTACAAATGATAAACTCGCACTTCGTATGAAAAAAAATGATTTTACAACTGTTTTAGATATCAATCTTACATCTTCCTTTGTGGGTTGCAGAGAAGCTTTGAAAGTTATGAGTAAAAAAAGATTTGGAAGTGTAGTAAATATATCTTCAATTGTAGCAGAAAGTGGAAACATAGGACAAGTAAACTACACCGCAAGCAAAGGTGGACTCAATGCCATGACAAAAAGTTTTGCTTTAGAAGGGAGTGCTAGAGGCATAAGATATAATGCAGTATCGCCGGGATTTATAGCAACTAAAATGACAGATAAACTTAGCGATGAGGTTAAAGAGAGTTACATTTCAAAGATACCTCTTAAGAGATTTGGAAACCCAAAAGATATAGCCGAAGCTGTAGCATTTTTATTGAGCGATAACTCTACATACATTACAGGAGAAGTGCTAAAAGTAAATGGCGGAATGTACATGTAGGCTATAATAGTCTACATGACAACTAATTTTAAAGATAATTTAGGTAAAATAATAAAAATTTTAAATGAAGGAGCTGTAATGGCACTATTAGAAGATGTAAAAGAAGTAGTTGCAGAACAATTAAATGTTAGTAATGAAGAGATTAAAGAAGATTCAAAATTTGTAGAAGATTTAGGAGCAGATTCTCTTGATGTAGTTGAATTAGTAATGGCACTAGAAGAGAAGTTTGATATTGAAATTCCTGATGCAGATGCTGAGAAAATTATTACTGTTGGTGATGCAATTAAGTATGTAGAAAACCATAAATAGATAAAATTCCCCATTTATGGGGTTTTTACTCTGTTTACATGTAAAGCTAAGGAGAAAATTTGAAAAGAGTAGTCGTTACTGGAATTGGCATGATAAATTCATTAGGCTTAGATAAAGAGAGTTCTTTTAAGGCCATAGTTGATGGACAGTGCGGCATTAAAAGAATTTCTTCGTTTGATACGAAAGTATACCCTGTAAAGATAGCAGGAGAGATAACAGATTTTGATCCAACAACAGTTATGAATCCTAAAGATGTAAAAAAAGCAGATAGATTTATACAGCTCGGAGTTGCTGCATCCGAAGAAGCCATGAAAGATGCAAAGTTTGACTCATTTGATGCAGAAAGATTTGGCATTAGTTCGGCATCTGGTATTGGAGGACTTCCATCTATTGAAAAGAACTCCATTATTAATAGCACTAGAGGCCCAAGAAGAGTATCACCATTTTTTATTCCATCATCACTTATTAACATGTTAGGTGGAATAGTTTCAATAAAACATGGGGTAAAAGGACCTAATCTCTCATGTGTTACTGCTTGTGCCGCAGGAACACATGCAATTTGTGAAGCTGCAAAAACTATGCTTTTAGATGGAGCCGATAAAATGCTAGTAGTGGGTGCAGAGTCGGCAATATGCGGCGCAGGTATTAGCGGTTTTGCTGCCATGAAAGCACTATCTACTAGAAATGACGAACCAAAAAAAGCTTCAAGACCATTTGATAAAGATAGAGATGGTTTTGTTATGGGCGAAGGTGCTGGAGCATTGGTTCTTGAGTTATATGAAGATGCAATAAAAAGAGGTGCTTTTATCTATGGAGAAATAGCTGGATTTGGTGAAAGTGGAGATGCTTATCATATTACAAATCCAACATTTGATGGTCCATTTCGAGCCATGAAAGCCGCTCTTAATATGGCACATGGCATAAAAGTAGACTATATTAATGCTCACGGAACAAGCACTCCAGCAAATGATAAAAATGAAACAGAGGCGATCAAGGCAGTTTTTGGTTCAAGTATTCCTAAAGTAAGCTCTGTAAAAGGTCAAATCGGACACTGCTTAGGTGCCGCGGGAGCTATTGAAGCAATTGTTTCATTGATGGCTATGAGAGATGGAGTTATACCTCCTACTATTAACCTTGAAAATCCTGATGAAGATTGTGATTTAGATTATATTTCACAAGGTGCAAAAAAAGCAGAATTAAATTGTGTTATGAGTAACTCATTTGGTTTTGGTGGGACTAATGGTTCAATTATATTTAAAAAAATAGTTTAAGGTAAAAAAGTGGCTACTTACTTGGATTTTGAAAATAGTATAAAACAGATTGATGATGACATTGCATCAGCTCGCATAAAAGCCGATAGTGATGCTGTTGATATTTTGGAGAAACAGCTTGAAAAAGAGACTTTTAAAACATATAAAAATTTAAGTGATTATCAAAAACTTCAACTTGCTCGTCATCCAGACCGTCCATATGCACTAGACTATATAAGACTTTTACTAAAAAATAGTTATGAACTTCATGGAGATCGTGCTTTTAAAGATGATTTAGCCATAATTTGTTACATGGGCTACATTGCCGAGCGTAAAGTTATGGTTATTGGTGAACAAAAAGGGCGAGGAACAAAAAATAAACTCAAAAGAAACTTTGGTATGCCAAATCCAGAAGGCTATAGAAAAGCTCTTCGTATGGCAAAAATGGCAGAAAAATTTGATATACCAATTCTGTTTTTAATAGACACGCCCGGTGCATACCCGGGAATTGGAGCAGAAGAGAGAGGACAGAGTGAAGCAATAGCAAGAAACTTATATGAATTGAGTAAAATAAACACTAAAAGTGTCTCTATAATTATAGGTGAAGGCGGAAGTGGTGGAGCTTTAGCAATTGGTGTAGCAGATAGAATTGCTATGATGAAATACTCTGTATTTTCAGTAATTTCACCAGAAGGTTGTGCTGCAATTCTTTGGAACGATCCATCAAAACAGGAGAGTGCAACAAAAGCTATGAGAATTACAGCCGATGACCTACTATCTTTAGGCTTAATTAATGATGTCATAGAAGAGCCTGTGGCAGGAGCACACAAAGATAAAATTGCAGCGGCTGAAGCATTAGGCGATTACTTTATAAACACACTAAACGAGATGGATAAAATGAGTGATGAGTTAAGATTAAAAAAAAGATATGATAGAATCTGCTCAATAGGAGCTTTTAAAGAGTAAACAAGAGGTGGAGAAAACTTTTTTAAAGTTGAATACCAAAAAGATAGTATAAATTTATTGTAGAAACATATACAATGTTTTTATGAAATAAAACTACAAAACCCTATAGAGTTACAAAACAAGAATTAAACCAAATTAAGTATAATAAATCATAGATAAAAACAGTAGAACAGTTGTAATTTTGAGTTTTTTGCTCTTGAAAATATAGCAAAAATAATATTTAAATCAAGCAAAGGTATCATAATAAATCTTTGATAAATTAGAGTATTAAAATGACAAATTACAAGCTACCATGACTATAGCGCCCAAAAAACTAAAAACAACTTTTCAACTCAATTAATTCCACCTCTTGACTACCACTTTAACACACATGTTTTAAATATTCAAGATAAACATTCATGGGTTTTTTATAGTTTAAACTTGAATGATAGTCGCTAATATAGATATTATCATATTTTAGAGTTCTAAAAAATCTTTCAATTGAAAAATTATCAATTCATCATTTTGAGATTGCAACTCATTGATCTACTTTTTAAACTCTTAAACTGCTTTTACTAGTTCAAACAGAAGTGAAGCATTTTATAAATCACTAAATAAAGTAGACAAAAGTCCAATTTTCATGTATGGCATTATATTTGCTTATAGATGTTAATACTAACTAAAAAAAAGAGGTCACTATGAGAGTAACTAATTCGTCATTTTATCAAGGCTCAACAAATGATTACCAAAGAGCTATGCAAGATCTAAACAAAGTTAATAATCAAATAGCAACAGGTCTTAAAATAAAAAACAGTTTTGAGGATAGTGATATTTACTCAAATACTATGAGATTAAATCATGAAATTGCAATACTAGAACAGATTCAAGAGAGTAGCATAAAAGCACAAACACACGCCAATAATGCAGATAGTGTTTTGGGTGAATTTACAAAGTTATTAGAAAAGTTTAAAACAAAACTTCTTCAAGCTGCGAGCGATAGTAACTCTTCAATGGGTTTAGATGCTATAGCTAATGAGTTATCATCTTTGCGCGATCAAATGATTAATTTAGGTAATACATCCATAAATGGTAAGTACCTTTTTTCTGGAACTGCATTTGAATCAAAACCATTAGACAGCAATGGAAACTATAGAGGGAATGACGGTGTCTTAGAAGCTATTATAGGGTCTGGAATGAAACTGCCTTACAATATAAATGGGCAAGATTTATTTTTAGGAAAAGATAGTCATATCAATAAAGTACTTTCAACTAATGCAAAAATGTTTAATCAAGCAAAACTACATCCTGATATTTTGTCAGATGGTAATGAATTACCAGAAGAAGTCTATATAAATGAAAATGACACTATACGAGATTTGGTTGGTGATACTGATAGTGATACTACCAATGACCCAAATAGTGTGTTTTATCTCTCTGGTAGAAAATCTGATGGAACTACTTTTTCTTCAGAATTAGAGATCTCTTCTAGTTCAAAGATAAGCGATTTATTAGATAAAATAGGGCAAGAGTATGGGAACACTACAACAAACAAAGTGGTGGAAGTTTCTATGAACGAACATGGACAGATAGAGATAAAAGATTTGAAAGACGGAAACTCTTTGCTAGAGATGAATCTTTTTGGAGCTGTTGATAGAGAAGCTGCTAGTGGCACGGTTGGAAATGCATCTCAAGCTGATATAGATGATCTAGTGGCACAAAAAAATGTAGATATTATAAGTTTCAATCAAAGCAACTTTAGTAGTGTAAATAGTGCTGACACAGTAGGTGTAAAATCAAACCCTTACAATCCAAAAGATTTTAGTTTAAATTCTGTATTTCAACATTTAGATGGCACTGATGTGGCCTCTACCGATACATTGAGAGATTTAATGGGCAACAGTGTTAATCAAATAGTTTTAAATGGAACACATGTCGATGGAACTGCAGTGAGTATCAATTTACCAGTAACTGCAACTACAACTGTCCAAGACTTAATGGATGAAATAGACAATACTTTTGGTGTTACTTCAAGACTTGAAAAAGGTCAAATTTATATAGCCGATAATACTTTAGGCAGTGATGCCATTTATGGCAGTAGTCAATTTGATCTAACTTTAAATTCTCAAGATGCAGCAGGATTAAATGTTAATGGTTTTTCAACACCCGATAGTATGAATTATGAAAGACGCGGATTTGACAAAGATGGGAATACTCTTAGTTCAAATGTGTCTCATATGATTAAAGATACAGGTCTATTTGCAACTGGTAGCACAAAGCTTTCCGAAGTTGCTGGAGTCTCTTTGGATGGGGAACAGTTTCTATTAAGTGGAATTGATAATTCGGGAAATAGTTTTGATGTTCAGATAGATTTTGGAAATCCTACAACAACTTTTTCACTTGATGGCGGTACGACTAATTATACTATTTTTGATGGAGCAGGTGGAGCTACAGCAGGAAACCAAATAACATATCGTCAGCTAAGCGATGTGATTTCTATGGTTACTTCTGGCAATATTCCTGCAACAAATACATTTAGTGATTATGAAAATTCTCTTAGTTCTTCAAAAAGTCAAGTAGAAGTTGGACTTGATTATAGAGGAAGACTAGAAATAAAAGATAAATTTAATTCAGTTTCTCCTATGGAATTTAGTATTTTTGATGCAAATGCAGATAGTGCTAACAATGCTTCTGCTCTTAGTTTTATGGCAAATGATTCAGTTAAGATACAAGATCCTCATGTTAATCTTTTTGAAGATTTAGATAACATAATAGAAGCTGTTAGATTCGGTCTATTTAGAATGAATGGCGATAGTGATAACCCTAGAAATATAGGTATTCAAAACTCTTTAAATAAAATAGATCAGCTTTCAAGCCATGTTATAAGAGAACATGCAAAGATAGGCTCTTATTCAAACTCACTTTCACAAGTACATGAACGCTCAGAGATGCTAAGTATAAATGTAACAGTAACTCGTTCCGAAGTTGTAGAAGTTGATATGGGTGAAGCATTAATGAAATTTAGTCAACTTTCTAACTCGTATCAAGCCATGCTTTCTACTGTAGCTAAGATTAATTCTATGAGTTTATTGAATTACATGTAGATATTTAGATATAATCTCACTATTATATGAAAAGGAATTTGTTATTTTAAAAGAGACTATGTTTATAATTTTAATTGCATTTTTACTATTTTTTGGTGTGGCTACACTTGTACCAGAAGCAGGATTTGTAGGGAGTTTTGGGGCAAGTATAGGAATTTGGAATCAAGCTTGGTTCGGGTATGTCTCTTATGTGTATCCTTTTTTATTGATTGCATCTTCCATATATTTTTATAGAAATAGAGAAATAGATACGAGAAAAATAGAGATTATTCTCTCTATTGTACTTCTTGTTTTTGCAATTTTAATTTTTCAAGCAGCAGTTGTAAGTTCAAATCTAAATGGATATTTAGGATACTCTATAGTTGATATTTTAGAAGAAACTATAGGAATACTTGGTGTTTGGCTTTTTATAATTGCTATTACTACTCTCTCTTTAAGTATTATTTTAGACCTAACAACAGACGATATATTTATATTTTTTAATCAAAAATTTCCACAAAAAGACATGTTAATACTTCAAAAAAAAGAAGTTCCAGAAGAGTCTACATGTATAGAGATTATAGAAGAAGATAAACAGATTCAAACAGAGATAGTAGAAGATGATGTTGATTTAGAAAAATATAAAGATAGCATAAAATTAATTAAAAAAGATGTACCAAAGGAAAAGCCACAAGAGCCACAAGAGATACTAAAAAAGAGTGAAGGACATCATAAAGTGGAGATTATTAGTGAAGTAGAAGAGAATAAAAAACTACTTGACGAGATAGAAAAAGGTGAACATTCAGTTCCTAAAGATTATAAGCTTCCGCCATTAACAATATTGACTGTACCGCCAAAAAAAAGTAGACAAATAAATGAGAGTGAGATAGATAGAAAAATATCTGATTTATTGGAAAAACTAAGAAGATTTAAAATTGATGGTGATGTTGTTAGAACTTATTCGGGTCCCGTTGTAACTACATTTGAGTTTAAACCCGCTCCACATGTAAAGGTTTCCAAAATTTTGACCTTGCAAGATGATTTAGCTATGGCACTAAAAGCTAAGACAATACGTATTCAAGCTCCAGTTCCAGGAAAAGATGTTGTTGGTATTGAAGTTCCAAATGAAAAAATAGAAACAATTTATCTTAAAGAGATTTTAGAGAGTAAAATATTTACTAATGCTTCATCTCCTTTAACTATAGCTCTTGGTAAAGATATAGTAGGCAACCCTTTTATAACAGATTTAAAAAAACTCCCTCATCTTCTTATAGCTGGTACTACTGGAAGTGGAAAAAGTGTTGGTATTAACTCAATGCTTCTTTCACTTTTGTATAGAAATTCGCCTGACACTTTAAAGCTTCTTATGATTGACCCTAAAATGTTAGAGTTTTCTATATATAATGATATACCGCATCTTTTGACTCCTGTTATAACAAAACCAAAACAAGCTATTATAGCACTATCAAATATGGTTAGTGAAATGGAGAGACGCTATCAAATTATGAGTCAATCTAAGACTAAAAATATAGAAAACTATAATGAAAAAGCTAAAAAACTTAATTTAGAACCATTTCCTTATATAGTCGTTATTATAGATGAATTAGCAGATTTAATGATGAATAGTGGCAAGGAGGTAGAGTTGTATATTGCGCGATTAGCACAGATGGCAAGAGCTAGTGGCATACATCTTTTAGTAGCGACGCAGAGACCCTCGGTAGATGTGGTTACTGGACTAATAAAAGCAAATTTACCATCAAGAATAAGTTATAAAGTAGGGCAAAAAATAGATAGTAAAATTATACTTGATTCTATGGGAGCAGAATCACTTTTAGGTCGTGGCGATATGCTTTTTACACCTCCTGGAAGTTCAGGTCTCGTAAGACTTCATGCCCCATTTGCTAGCGAAGAGGAGATAGAAGAGATTGTAGAGTATCTTAAGAAACAAAAGCCTGTTGAGTATGATGAGAGTTTTTTAAAACAAAATGATGGAACTTCACAAAATAGTGATGGCAACATAACAGGAGATATTGATGAGCTTTATGAAGAAGCAAAAGCGATAGTTCAAAATGAGAAAAAATGTTCAATTAGCTATATTCAAAGACGACTTCAAATAGGCTACAATAGAGC
>JAERRW010000084.1 GCA_016735235.1 Sulfurospirillum sp.
AGCATTTAAAAGCTCATTACAGCCCTCAAACTCCTCCCATGCATTTTTAGGTATATTAACCTTTTGTATCTGCGTACCCATAGCACCATCTAAAATCATGACTTTTTGTTTTATTAATTCTTTGATATTATTCAAAATATGCCTTATCTGGGATTGTAAACCCACCTTTTATTTCTAAATTACTTAGTATATTTTGCCATAATTTTCTTAAAAAATATACTAAGTTGAAGATATGTTTCAAATCAATTTCTAATACTATGTAGTAACATTAAATTTCTAGTGGTCTATTACTTGTTAAGTCCCACCTTATTATGGGTTGGATTAATATAAAAATTAACAAAAATGGGTCAGTCCTCTACTGTGTTTTTAGACTCATCTTTATAGCAATTCAATGTAGAATTGAAATCCCATTTATCTGCATACATTCCATAAAAATAGTTACTTTCATTACATGTTACATGTTTTTCATCCTTGCCTTTATCAAAATGTAGATGAAAAGCATAAATATTAATGTTAGTCTTAACTATTTCATTGACTAATTTTTTTTGATTATTAATAATTCTTCTACTGCTTGCTATGTCAGTAATGCCTAGTTTTTTAAGATATTCAATCTTGTTACCTTTAATTTTTCCTAAAATACCGCCAGTTGGCATAGGAGATTTAATTTTTGCACTAATGCCTTCTTTTACAGCCTCCCAAGTAAATAACTCCATCATTAATCTATTTTTATCAACAAACTTATTAGAAAAATCCATTGGAGTATTCACTTTATCTGTTACTAATATTGCATCAGAATTATTTTTAAACCATAGATTTATGTCATTTATATCCATCGGACTATATTTTTTATATATTTTCTGCTCTTTAAATATCTTTTTACTTGGAGGCAACGCTCCTTTATAGCCAGTAATTCTTGCCCAACTTTTCCAGTCATGTGCTGCTACATAAATATTATCTGATGTTTTTATAATATCTAGCTCAAATAAACGAAATCCTTTTTTATAACTTAGATTAAGAGCCTCTAAAGAGTTTGTATAATTATGACCATCAATTTGACCGCCTGCATGAGCTATAAATCTATTTGTATCTTTTGCATACACATTTGCTTTTGCATTGTTTTTCTTCTTATCTTTTTTTAATTGTTTCAACTCTTTTTTAGATAAAGGTTTTATGTAACTAGATATAACATGATTTAAAGATGTTTTAGATGAGTATTCTTTTATGTTATTGTTTGTGTTCGAATAGGCAATATAAGCCACTCTTCCATTCAAAGTTTGCAGTAACTTAAAGTTAAGTTCAGAAAGTTTTTTTTGAAATCCTGGCCAATTACTTCTTATAGCATCGTGAGAGGCAATCGCCCAAAACTTCTTTTTTTTAATTAATGATTCTAGTTTGACTAAAAATTGTTTAGCATCATCTTCAATGCCATAAATATCAAAACTCTCAACATTGAATTTTCCTTTACGATCAACTGTTAGGAGATTGACTCCTCGAGTTAATCTAAAGTTTTTTTCAGCAGTTTTTATTGTGCTTGCAATATATCTAGAGGTTATAAGCTCCGAACTAGTTATTGAAATAATATTAGGGGCATATTGAACTTTTTCTTTTTCTTTTTTTTCAAAAGAGGAGATATTATTTGATTCTGTAATTAATTGAATATTCTCTTTAGTGAAATTTATTGTATTACCTTTTTTATGAATACCAACTTTTTGTTTATTTCCAAAATATGCTTTATCTATTTTGCCATTTTTAGTGAAAACTACTAAGTGTAACCGTTTATGCCTTGTATCATAAATGTGAGGATTAAATGCACTCTTTACACTGCTTTTTCTTTGTCCAATCAGCACCATTTCATAGTTAAAAGTAAAATCAAATACTTCATCTTGATATTTTTTAGAGACTTCATCTTGTATTAAAGGCATGCTACTTGTATCTAGACCAGATTTAATTCTTAATCTGTTACCTGTTATATTAATACTTATACCATCATTATAAGCTCTTCTATCTAGCGATGCTTTGTTGAGCGATGTTAATTTAACTCGATTTTTTTTAAGAAATGAATCAATGTCCTCAGTTTTAATAAAATCAACTAAAAATTTAGCATTTGTCTTTATCTCTGCACCATCAAGGATAATACGAGGTAACTCTATTTGATAAATTGTATCTTTTGTATCTTTATGTAGATTTTTTTCATCCACATTAGTTATAAGGTATAGTTGCCTTGTCTCCTTTCTAAGCTTATCAAGAGCAGGATGGTGACTTCCCATTAGTAGATGGTCTGGAAAAATATAAATTGATGTATTTTCAAGTAAAGAATTTTCTTTTAAATACACTATCAAATCATTTATTAAATAATCAACAGCTGATGCTGAAAACTCTATGTCATTATCTTTTTTTGATATAAATTGTTCCATATTTTTATCATAAACACCATTTGGAAAGTGAGTATTCATTGTCAATAAAAATAATGCAAAAGGCTTATCTTTGTCTTTTTGGAATTGTTTGATTTGAAGTTTAGCTTCATTAAATAGGTCATGGTCATGAAGACCATTTTTAACTTTTTGATATTTGCCAATACTATTAACTTCTGAAATTACTGGAATGCCATATGCACTTAAAATATCAGATTTGCCTGCATATTCCTTATTTCCAATTATATATTTACTGTTATATCCAGCGTTATTTAAAATATGCCCTAATCCAGTCAATTTAACAGTGCTAGCTCCTTGAAAAGAGTTATTTTCTTGATCTTTAAAAAATGCAGGCATACCAACTTGATGATTATATAATGAGCCAGCGGTCCAATCACCTCCTGGACTTTCTGGCATTTGATTATAAAATGTCCACTCTTTAGACAATCTACTTAGATTAGGGGTTATATTATTGAAGTGTTTTCCTAGAAATCCCTGCTCTAAAGACTCAATAGAAATTACAATAATATTTTTACCTTTTTTAGCAGTAATATTATTTGGAGTAACATATTCTTTTGGATTTATCCCAACATCAATTAATGCTTGATTAAAACTTTTTTCCTCAGCATTAAGAATCTCATATGTTTTATAAGCTTCATTAAAAATGCCATTTGGTAAACTCAATAAAATAAAAGATATTAAAACCGCTGGTATAAAAAATTTATTTTTGCGAAGTTTGGAAGTATTCATCTTTTTCGATATGAAATAAAATACACTACTAAGTAAGATAAACAATACTATGAAAGATAAAGCTTGTAATACAAATTGGAAACCAGGCCCTTTAATTGCATCTAGATTCATGTGGGTATAAAATCTATAGTCGACAAATCTTTCAGTCATATATAATGCTACAAATTCCAAAGTTGAAAAGAGAGACGCTACAAGTGAAAATATAATTCTTCTGTTCTTTCTTTTAATCTTAGATGAAAGAAAGAACAAAAAAACTAGCCAAAGAAATATTTGATAAATATAGAACATGTTAACCTTTAAATTTAAACTAGATTGCAGTGTAGCACAACTATATTAACTCAATTTCCACATTGCAAATAATTCTACACTTTTTACATGTTTAATAATGCAAAAAAACAATCCACTTTTATAAAAGAGAGTAGCTATAGAAAACTATTGAAAAAAAAACAAATTTATGCAATAATGGAGATAGAATAAATAGAATTTTTTATAAAAAAGGTAGATACATGTGCGGAATAATAGGCTATATTGGAGAGAGAGAGAAAAAAGAATTTCTTATAAATGGTCTAAAAGAGTTAGAGTATAGAGGCTACGATAGTGCCGGTATTGCTACTTTTAAAAATGGACATATCTCTTCATATAGAGCTTTAGGAAAATTAGAAAATTTAATACATAAAACAGATCTATTTTCAAGTGATGGTTTTGGATTAGGAATTGGTCATACAAGATGGGCAACACATGGAAAGCCAACCGAAATAAATGCTCACCCTCATTGTGGTGAATTTTCACACATAATTCACAATGGTATTATTGAAAATCATAGAGAGATAAAAAAAAATCTTCTTTCAAAAGGAGTTAAATTTTTATCTCAAACTGATTCAGAAGTAATTGTACATCAGTTTGAAAAGTTTATTAGCGAAGGAATGGACGCAAAAAAAGCTTTTAAAAACACAATAGAGATAGTCCAAGGAGCATATGCTATTTTGCTCATAACAAAAGATGAACCAGACACCATATTTTTTGCTAAAAGTAGAGTCCCTTTAATGCTTGGTACAAATAGAAAAAAAGAGAAATTTATGAGTTCTTCTGATGCTCCTCTTATGGGACATGCCACCGAAGTTGTCTATCTTGAAGATGGTGAATATGGCTGGATTACAAAAGATGAAATTTCTATATTTGCAGATGAACAACTTGTTACTCCTAAATTTATTACTCTCAAAAAAAATAAAATTCATGCTCAAAAAAATGGATTTAGATTTTTTATGGAAAAAGAGATATACGAACAATCAAATGTAATAAGTGAAACTTTTATGGGGCGAGTAAGCAACGATAGTATAGAACTTGAAGAGCTTAATAATATAGATTTTAACAATATAGATTCTATTAAAATATGTGCTTGTGGGACTAGCTATCATGCTGGTCTTGTGGCTACATATCTATTTGAAAGACTCTCAAAAATAAAATGTCAAGTAGAAATTGCTAGTGAATTTAGATATAAAGAACCATTACTAGATAAAAAAACACTTTTTTTATCTATAAGCCAAAGTGGAGAGACAGCCGATACACTAGAAGCTTTAAAAATAGCAAAAATTGCAGGTTTAACAAGTCTTGCTATATGCAATGTTGATAACTCATCTATTGTAAGATTATCAGATGTAACACTACTAACAAGAGCGGGCATTGAAAGAGGAGTTGCAAGCACAAAAGCATTTGCAACACAAGTAGCAACTCTTTGGTTATTAGCACTCTATATAGGAAAAAATAGAAAAACAATAAGTAAAGAAAAAATGAGAACTGAAATAGAAGCACTTCTTCGCATTCCATCTGTTTTAGTTGTAAAAAACAGTACACATGAAAAAATTAAAAGACTCTCTAAAAGATATCTTCATGGTCATGGATTCTTTTTTATAGGAAGAGATATATTTTTTCCACTTGCCCTAGAAGGTGCTTTAAAACTAAAAGAGATAAGTTATCTTCATGCAGAGGGTTATCCAGCGGGTGAAATGAAGCATGGCCCAATTGCATTAGTTGATAGTGAGCTTTTTACTATTGCTCTTATGCCTCAAACTATACTTTATGATAAAATAAAAAACAATGTAGAAGAGTTAAGTGCGAGAGATGCGACCATACTTGCTATAAGTCCCAAAAAACTTAACTTGGCAGATGATTTTATTAAAACATCAAATCAATCTCACCCAATGAGTGAATTTTTTGAAATGATGATAATCATGCAGATACTAGCACTTGAAATTGCAGTGAGGTTGGGTAACGATATAGACATGCCAAGAAATTTAGCTAAAAGTGTAACTGTGGAATAGAGTAAAATTAATTTAGGAGTCGGAATTGATTAATTACACAAAACAGATAACCGTGCTTTATGTTGAAGACGAAGAGGACATAAGAGCAGGATACGAGAGAGCAATAAGTAGATATTGCAAAACTGTGTTTATTGCAAAAAATGGTGCAGAGGGGCTTGAACTTTACAAGCAAGTTTCTCCTGACATAGTCGTAAGTGATATAAAAATGCCTATTAAAAATGGCATAGAGATGGTAAAAGACATACTCAATATAGATAAAAATCAAGCTATTATATTTACAACTGCTCATACAGAATCAGACTATACACTTGCAGCTTTGAATTTACAAGTAGATGGGTATCTTTTAAAACCTGTAGATAAAAATAAATTAAAAGATAAATTAGAACAAATCGCTAAAAATATTATTTTAGAAAAAGAGAATATAAAAAATCAAAAAATATTACAAAAAATATTGGATATTCAGACAAGCATAACTTTGCTTACTGATTTTGAAAAAATAGAGTTTGCTTCTAAGTCTTTTTTTAATCTTTTTGGAGTAGATCATAAAAATGAATTTTATTCACTATACCCTAAGTTGTTGGATATTTTTGTCAAGCATGAAACTTATATTAATGCTGATACAAAAGAGGAGTTTATAAAAAAATATAAAAATGCACAAGAAGAATTCAAAATAATATCTATTGCGTCTGTTGTTGGTGAAGTAAAAGTTTTTCACATAGAGATTGATGCTTTTGACAATCTTTTTCTTGTAACTTTAACAGATATAACAAAGATACAGCTTGAAAGATTAAACACTGGATACAAAGCAACACATGATAGCTTAACAGGGAGCTTCAATAGAGCTAAATTTGAGGAAATTTTTGATGAAAAGTACAAAAGAGTAAAAAGATATAACAGAACTCTTTGCATTGCTATTTTAGATATAGATTTCTTTAAAAAAGTAAATGATAACTATGGTCATCAAATAGGCGATGAAGTACTTAAGGAACTAGCTAAACTCTCTATAAATCAAGTGCGAAGTACAGATTTTTTTGCTAGATGGGGAGGAGAGGAGTTTATACTGCTTATGGATGAAACATCTTTAAAAAATGCAACTAAGGTGTGTGAGAAACTAAGAAAAAGTGTAGAAAATTTTAAAAAACAAAATTTACCTCAAATTACTATAAGTATAGGCTTAAGTCAAATTCAGCAAAATGATACAAAGGATAGTTTTTTTAAAAGAGCAGATGAGGCTCTTTATAAAGCTAAAAAAAATGGGAGAAATATGGTTGTAAGTCATGGATAAATCTCAAAGAGAGAGAAGAATAAAGCTTTATATTTTTATACTTCCTATTGCGTCTATAGTGCTTTTATTGATTATAATCTCTACTGTTTTTATTCTTTTTATAAATAATGCAAAAGAAGAGAAAAGCAATGAATTGAGACAAAACCTAATCTCTTCAACAAAAAATACTGCTAAAGAAAGAGTACTGTATATAGAAAAATCAATTAATCAAAGCATTGAAGACTTAAATTATAATATGAGAACTTCTTTAAAAAATAGAGTTTATGAGGCTTCTTCTATTATTGATAAAATCATTCAAAACAATCCAGATAAATCTAAAAAAGAGATAGAAAAAATAATTATTCAAGTAGTAGGAGCTGCTAGATATAACGAAAATAAAGGGTACTACTTCGCTTATAATTTTACTACAAAAAAAATGACCGTTCATTCACTGTCGAAATTTATAGATAAAAAAATAGATAACTTAGAAGATAAAAAAGACAACATTCTTATAGAGGGCGATGACATTCTTACAAAAGAGAATAATCAAGGTCTTTTTAAGCGTCTCTATTTTTTAAAACCAAATAATCAAAATAAAAAATTTGAAAAGATAAATTATATAAAATATGTTAAAGAACTAGACTGGATAATAGGCACTGGAATGTACATGGAAGATGTGAAAAAAGAACTTCAAGGTAGTATATTAGAAAAAATAAACAACGAGAGATACCAAGGCAATAAATACTATTGGGTATACGATACAAATAATACCCTTTTGGCTCATCCTTATAAAGAAAAAAAGATAGAAAAATCTACAAAAAATCTAAAAGAGATTAATATAGTGAAACTTTTTGTAAAAAAAGCAAAAGAGAACAGAGATGGAGCTTATGTTGAATATGTTTGGAAAAATCCACAAACCAATATAGATGAGACAAGAGTAAGTTTTGTAAAATACATAGAAGAGTGGGATTGGATAGTAGGAACGGATATTAATTTACATGAAATAAAAAAATCCGCACAAAAATCTGAAGAAATTCTTGAAAAAGAAATTTATAATTTATATATTTTTGTCTTTTATCTTGTTACTATATCATTAATATTTATAGTTATTTTTTCATTTTATCTATCGCGTCAAACTGGTAAACTTTTTAATATATATAAAGATGACTTAAAAGAGAAGATTAAAATAGCAGTTCAAGAGAATATTAAAAAAGATAAAATGATTCAACAGCAATCAAAACTAGCTTCTATGGGAGAGATGATAGGTAGCATTGCTCATCAGTGGCGACAACCATTAAATGCTCTTAATATAAATATACAAAACCTTGAAGATGATTTTGAAGATGAATTAATAGACAAAGACTTTTTAAAAAATTTTATAGATAAAAATATAAAAATTATTCATTTTATGTCAATGACTATAGATGATTTTAGAAATTTTTTTAGAATTGACAAAACAAAAAACTCTTTTAGTGTTAAAAAAGCCATAGACGACACTATCTCTATACAAAAATCACTATTAAGTCATCATAATATATCAATATCAACAAGTGGTGAAGATTTCAAGATACATGGATTTCAAAATGAGTTTAAACAGGTTATTTTAAATATCATAAATAATGCAAAAGATGCTCTTATAGAGAAAAAAATAGTAAATCCTAAAATAACTATTAATTTTGATTCTAATCAAATTTCTATTAAAGATAATGCAAAAGGTATCCCTAAAAATATTATAAATCGTATTTTTGAGCCATATTTTACAACAAAAGAACAAGGCAAAGGAACGGGCATGGGTCTATACATGTCAAAAATGATAATAGAAAACAACATGTTAGGAAAAATAACGGTTAAAAATAATGAAGATGGAGCTGAAATTACAATAAAGATGAGTAGTGCAAATTTATAGAGATAATTTAATTTTTATTGAAATAGAAGAATCAGAAATACCATGGTTAAAAATATTTCCCATAATAAAATATAGAGAACTTAGCGAGTGTGATAATATAACCAGAGACAAATTACTAGATATTATGTTACTAATAGAAGCAAACATGATAAAATATTATAAACCCAAAAAAATAAATATAGCTATGTTTGGCAACTATCTTCCTCATTTTCATATACATGTAATGGCAAGATTTCAAGAAGATTCATATTTTCCAGAACCTATGTGGGGAGAAAAACAAAGAGATAGTAAGCTAAATTTACCATCTTTTAATAAGTTTGTTTCAATTATAAAAAAAATATTAAATGACTAAATTGAAATTTTTTTAAGTTTAAAGTCTTGCAGATATGCTAAAATGAGTTTAAAATTCAATATGGAGAAAATATGAAAAAATTAATTTTAGCTCTTTTGCTACTAATAACAAGTATTGCATTTGCAGAACCAAAATATGGAGGAATATTAGTATTTGGCAAGGCAGGTGATGCTACTACTCTAGATCCTAGCCATGCTTCAGACGGTGAAACTTTCGTGCCAACTTCACAAATTTATGACAACTTAGTGCAGTTTAAGTATGGTAGCACAGAGATAGAGCCAGCTTTAGCAGAGTCTTGGAGTGTTTCAGATAATGGACTTGAGTATACATTTAAACTACGAAAAGGTGTAAAATTCAATAAAACTAAATACTTTAAAGAAGACTCTGAATTTACATCTAAAGATGTTGTATTTTCACTAAAAAGGCAATTTGACAAGTCTCATCCTTACAATAAAGTAGGGGGTGCATTTATATACTGGACAGCAATGAGTATGGATGCCATCATTAAAGATGTAATAGCAGTCGATAAATATACAGTAAAAATTACTCTTAAAAAAAGAGAAGCTCCTTTTATAGCTAACTTAGCTATGGAGTTTGCTATGATTCTCTCATCTGATTATGCAGATGCATTGGCACTAAAAAGAGAAGAAGCTAACCTTGGTAAAAAACCAATAGGTACTGGACCATTTATTTTAAAAAGTTGGAGAAAAGATGATAAAATGGTTTTTGTTGCAAATGAAGATTATTGGAATGGTCGACCGTATGTAGATAGGCTAATTTTTAAAGTAATTCCAAATAACTCTGTTAGAGCAGCTGAACTTAAAGCCGGTTCTATTCATATAATGGATTTTCCAAACCCTTCTGAAGTAGCTGATTTAGAGTCGCATAAAAATATTAAACTTGTCAAGCAAGAGGGGCTAAATATAGGCTATCTTGCATTTAATCAAGAGAGAGAGATTTTTAAAGATAAAAAAGTAAGACAAGCTATATCACATGCTATAAATACTCAAGGTATAGTAGATTCTATCTATGAAGGTTTTGGTAAGGTAGCCACTAGCCCAATTCCACCAACAATGTGGTCTTATAATAAATCTTTAAAAGGTTATGAGTATAGTCCAGAAAAAGCTAAAAAACTACTAGTTGAAGCTGGTTATCCAGATGGTTTTAAGACAAACATATGGGCTATGCCTGTTCCGCGTCCATACAACCCAAATGGAAGAAAAGTAGCAGAAGCTATACAGGCTGACCTTGCAAAAGTTGGCATAAAAGCAAAAATAGTATCTTATGATTGGGGTACTTACTTGAAAAAATCTTCAATGGGCGAACATGACATGGTTCTTTTAGGCTGGACGGGAGACAATGGAGATCCTGATAATTTCTTAAATGTTCTCTTAAGCGCACATGCAGCTAAAGAAAAACCAGCTCAAAATGTATCATTTTGGAAAAATACTGAATTTACAAAACTAGTAGATGATGCAAAAATTATTACTAACAAAACAGAGAGAACAAAATTATATGAAAAAGCTCAAGTAATATTCGAAGAAGAAGCTCCTTGGAAACCTATTGCTCACTCTGTAGTGGTTGAACCGATGTTAGAAAAAGTGCAAGGTTTTGAACTTGACCCAGTAGGCAAAAGGAGATTTTACAAAGTTTGGTTATCAAAATAACTAGTATAGAAACTAAGTAGATATTATCTACTTAGTTTGCAATTTTTGTTTAAAAGGATAATTTTGATAAGTTATGTTATAAAAAGGCTTTTATGGGCAATACCAACACTGCTTGGTGTTTCAATTTTAGTCTTTTCAATGATACATTTAGCCCCCGGTGATCCTGCTTTACTTATGCTTGGTGAACATGCAAACAAAGAATCAGTTGATGCACTTAGAGAACAAATGGGTTTAAATAAACCTCTACTTGAGCAATATTATCTATTTGTATCTAATGCAGTGCAAGGTGATTTTGGAATATCAACTCTCTCGGGCGAACCTGTTATAGATGAATTTTTAGAAAGATTTCCAGCAACAGTAGAACTCTCAATTGTTGCTCTAATTTTTGCAATAATCATAGGACTATTTGCAGGTATAATTTCTGCTGTAAAACGCTATAGTTTGTTTGATTATGTTAGCATGACAACCGCATTAGCAGGAGTTTCTATGCCAGTTTTTTGGCTTGGCTTAATGCTTATTTATTTTTTTTCTATAGAACTTGGATGGCTCCCTGTTAGCGGAAGACTAGGATATGAATTTGATATAGATAAAGTTACAGGTTTTTATCTTATAGACTCTATTTTAATGAAAGACTATGAAGCTTTTTGGAATGCATGTAAACATTTAGTACTTCCAGCTCTTGCTCTTGGGACTATTCCTATGGCAATAATTGCTAGAATGACGAGAGCTAGTATGATAGAAGTAATGAAAGAGGATTATGTAAGAACTGCAAAAGCAAAAGGTTGCACGCAAGGACAAGTTATTTTAATACATGCCCTAAAAAATGCTCTTATGCCGGTGATTACTGTTATAGGTTTAATGGTAGGGACTCTTTTTGCAGGTGCAATTTTAACAGAAACTACATTCTCATGGCCTGGAATTGGAAAGTGGTTGATAAATGCGGTAAATCAAAGGGATTTTCCAATAATACAATCAACAACACTCATAATAGCAACTATTTTTATTGTAATTAATCTAATAGTAGATTTACTATATGCAGTGATTAATCCAAAAATTAGGTTGAACTAATGGGTAGTAAAGCATTAGAATTCTATAAACAATTTAAAAAAAATAAGACTGCTTTAGTAGGAGCTTATGTTGTAGTATTTCTTATTATTTGTGCTATTTTTGCACCAATTTTAACTCAATATGACCCACTAATACAAAATTTAGACAACCGCTTAATTCCTCCATTTTGGAGTAAAGGTGGATCTTTTACACATATATTGGGAACTGATGACTTTGGGCGCGACATGTTAACTCGTGTTCTCTATGGTGCTAGAATTTCACTTACAATTGGTATTATATCTGTAAGTATATCGCTATCATTTGGTGTTATTATGGGAGCGGTTGCAGGTTATTTTGGCGGATTAACCGACCTTATTATTATGCGTGTAGTCGATATAATGCTGTCAATTCCTGCAATTCTTTTAGCAATTGTTATTGTATCTATTTTAGGAGCGGATCTTTTTAATGCTATGATTGCTATTGGTATAGTTGGAATTCCAACTTTTGCAAGAATTGTAAGAAGTTCAGTTTTAGCAGAAAAAAATAAAGAGTATGTAATTGCTAGCAGAGTTAATGGCTCTAGCGATTTTAGACTTATTGTGTTTGTGGTTCTTCCAAACTGTACAACTCCTGTGATAGTTCAAGCCACCATGTGGTTTGCATCGGCTGTTTTAGAAGCAGCGGGTTTGAGTTTCTTAGGACTTGGAGCCCAACCTCCAACACCAGAATGGGGAGCTATGTTAGCCGATTCGCTACAGTTTATTACAACAGCATATTGGATGATAATATTTCCAGGAATTGCAATATTTTTAACAGTTATAGGATTTAACCTTGTTGGTGATGGTCTTATGGATGTTTTAGATCCTAAATTGAAGGAGAAATAATGTTACTTGAAGTAAATAACCTTTTAACCTGTTTCTATTCAGATAAAGATATAAACCGTGCAGTCGATAGTGTATCTTTTGGTATTCCCGAAGGAAAAACTGTCTGTGTTGTTGGAGAGAGTGGTAGCGGAAAGAGTATAACAGCACTTTCAATAATGGGGCTTATTGAGAAACCAGGCAAAGTTGTAAATGGTGAAATTATCTTTGAAGGAGTTGATCTTTTAAAAGAGAATCAAAATTATATGCGTTCAATTCGTGGTGATAAAATTGCAATGATTTTTCAAGAACCCATGACTTCACTAAACCCTTCTTATACTATTGGTTATCAACTTGATGAAGTTTTGAGACTTCATCAGAAAGATTTAAACAAAAAAGAGCGTTATGATAAAGTAATAGAAGGATTGGAGCTTGTTGCAATGCCTTTTGTGCAAGAAAAATATAGTGAGTATCCTTTTAAACTTAGCGGTGGTCAAAGACAGCGAGTCATGATAGCTATGGCGATGATGTGCGAACCTAGACTTCTCATAGCAGATGAGCCGACAACTGCTCTCGATGTTACAATTCAAGCACAAGTTTTAGATTTAATGAGAGAGTTGCAAAAAAAAAGAGGTACATCTATACTATTTATAACTCATGACTTAGGTGTAGTTGCACAGATGGCAGATGAAGTTGTTGTTATGTATAGAGGACATGTAGTGGAAAAAGCTTCTGTAAAAGAGTTATTTACAAACCCTAAACACCCTTACACTAAAGCTCTTTTAAACTCTATACCAAGACCGGGGAAAATAACAAGAAAATCAAAATTAGAGACAGTGGATGAAAATGTAGATTACCTTCAATTTACAAAGAAATCCTGTAAAATATAAATTGTAAAAGAACTATAAAGAAAATAAAAAACTTTCTTTATAGTTTCATCTTTTGAGTACTTAAATTTACTATAAATATAAGTAGGAGTGTTTTAAAGATGAAACTTAGTTTCATTAAAAATATTAATAATGCTGATGCAAATAATTAAACTTTAAATATACCTTTTAGTATAAAAGTTTTGGTTAATGTATTACATGAGGAGTTTACATGGTTCCAATATCGAAGATAATATACACAAAAGTTGATGAGGCACCCGCACTTGCAACTTACTCTTTTTTGCCAATTATAAAAGCTTTTACTAAAAGTAGTGGCATTGAAATTGTTATTAAAGACATATCTTTAGCAAGTAGAGTTATCTCTAGTTTTTCTGATAATTTAAAAGATGAACAAAAAGTAAGTGATGATCTATATGAGCTTGGACAATTAACACAAGATTCAACTACTAACATAATTAAATTACCAAATATTTCTGCTTCAATACCTCAACTCAAAGCCACAATAGCAGAACTTCAAGGCAAGGGTTATAATGTACCTAATTATGAAGATGCAACTAAAATATATGCAAAAATAGTAGGTTCAGCGGTAAATCCAGTTCTTAGAGAAGGAAATGCTGATCGTCGCGCTCCAAGTGCCATTAAAAACTATGCAAAAAACAATCCTCATCACATGGGCGAGTGGAGTAAAGAGTCTAAAACAGATGTAATACACATGAATGATGATGATTTTTTTGGAGAAGAGCTTTCAGTAACAATGAGTAGTGAAGATAATGTAAAAATATCTTTTTTTAATAAAGATGGAGAAGAGACTGTTTTAAAATCTTCAACTCCTTTAGAGAAAGGCGAAGTTATAGATGTAACTCGTATGAGGGTTCAAACTCTTAAAGTGTTTATTCAGGACTCTATAGATCAAGCAAAAAAAAGAGATATTCTTCTCTCGCTCCACCTAAAAGCGACAATGATGAAAGTTAGCGACCCTATTATGTTCGGACATGTTGTAAAAGTGTACTTTAAAGATTTAATTGCCAAGCACGGTAGTTTTTTTATGAAACTTGGGGTAGATTTTAACAATGGCTTAGGAGATTTGTATGCCAAGCTTGAATCTGTTGATAAAGATAAAAAAATAGAGATAGAGAAAGATATTGAAGAGGTTTATGCAACTCAACCAAGACTTGCAATGGTTGACTCCGATAAAGGCATAACAAACTTGCACACTCCAAGCGATGTTATTATAGATGCCTCACTGCCTGCTATGATTAAAAGTGGAGGCAAAATGTGGAATAAGAGTAATAAAGAAGAGGATACTCTTGCTATGATTCCAGATCGTTGCTACGCTACTACTTATCAAGCAATAATAGAAGATTGTAAAATTAATGGGGCTTTAGACCCAACTACCATGGGAACTGTACCAAATGTAGGTTTGATGGCAAAAAAAGCAGAAGAGTATGGCTCACATGATAAGACTTTTCAAGCACCATCTTTTGGCAATATCAAAGTTATAGATAAAAACAACAAGTCTATTTTCAATTTAGATGTAGCAAAAGGCGATATTTTTAGAATGTGTCAAGCAAAAGACGAACCTATACAAGATTGGATAAAATTAGCAGTAGTTCGTGCAAGATTATCTAGTATGCCTATAATCTTTTGGTTAGATAAAAATAGAGCTCATGATAGAGAGATGATAAAAAAGGTAAAAATGTACCTTAAAGACCATAATACAAAAGGGTTAGATATATCTATTATGTCGCCATATGAAGCTACAAAATTATCAGTTAAAAGAATGAGAGAAGGGAAAGATACAATTTCTGTTACAGGAAATGTATTAAGAGACTACAACACAGACCTTTTTCCTATACTAGAGGTTGGAACAAGTGCAAAGATGTTGTCTATAGTTTCACTTATGAAAGGTGGAGGATTATTTGAAACTGGTGCTGGAGGAAGTGCCCCTAAACATGTTCAACAGTTCAATAAAGAGGGTTATTTGAGATGGGATTCTCTTGGTGAGTTTGTAGCTCTTACGGCTTCTTTAGAACATCTTGCGAATAGACAAAATAACCAAAAAGCTAGAGTTTTAGCAAAAGCACTAGATAGTGCAACTAATACATTTTTATTAAACAATAAATCACCTACTAGAAAAATAGGAGGTTTAGATAATAGAGGAAGTCATTTTTACTTAGCGATGTATTGGGCAGATGAGTTAGCAAAACAAAATGATGATAAGGAGCTAAAAACCGAGTTTACTTCTATTGCAAAAGCAATGAATGACAATGAAGAGAAGATAGCGTTTGAGTTAAACAAAAATCAAGGTAAACCTACCAATACTGGTGGTTATTATCTTCTAAATGATGAAATGGTTACAAAAGTAATGCGACCAAGTGGTATTTTAAATGCTATTATAGATAATATCTAAAATACAAAAAACCTAATAAAAAATAATTTTTTCAAGGAGCAGATAATAATGAGAGAAATTAAATATGAAGATATAGTTAAATCTATTAAAGATTGTATTATATTTAGTGGTGCAAATCTTCCTAAAGATGCATTGGAAAAGATGAATGAGGCTTATGAAAACGAGAAAAGCCCTGTTGCAAAAGAGGTGTTGAAACAACTTATTAAAAATGCAGATATAGCATCTAGTGAAGAGAAGCCACTTTGTCAAGATACAGGACTTGCCGTTTTTTTTGTAAAAGTTGGCGAAGATGTAAAAGTTATTGGTGGAACTTTGAAAGCTGCTATTAATGAGGGTACAGAAAAAGGTTATATAGATGGATACCTTAGAGCTTCTACATGTGAGTGGGATACAAGAGCAAATCTAAAAGATACTCTAGGGTATAATTTACCTGCTTTTATTCATTTTGATTTAGTTAAAGGCGATGAGCTTACAATAGAGTATGCTGCAAAAGGCGGCGGTAGTGAGAATGTTAGTCGTGCTACTGTTATGCCACCAGCTGCTGGAAGAAAAGGTGTAATAGATTATGTTAAAAAGATAGTATCGAATGCTGGACCAAATCCATGTCCTCCTCTTACAGTTGGAGTAGGTATTGGTGGAACTTTTGAAAAAGCTGTTATTTCAAGTAAACATGCACTTTTTAGAAAACTGGGAAGTGTAAATGAGGACCCTACTCTTAAAGAGATGGAAGAGGAGTTGGTTGAAGAGTTAAATAAGCTTGGAATTGGAGCTATGGGCATGGGCGGAACACAGACAGTGTTTGGTGTTCATATTGAGAAAAATCCATGTCATATTGCTAGTTTGCCAGTTTCAGTTAATGTTCAATGTCATAGCAGTAGACATGCTGTTATCAAACTTTAGGAGATCATAAATGAGTAAAATATATAACTTAACAACACCTTTGAGTAAAAATGATGTAGTACAACTTAAAGCTGGTGATATAGTATATCTTAGTGGAATTATTTATACCGCGCGAGATGCGGCACATAAAAAATTGATTGATTTAATGGATGCTAAAGAGGATCTTCCATTTGATGTATCGGGTTCAGTTATCTATTTTGTTGGACCAACTCCTCCTAAGCCCGGCGATCCTATTGGAAGTGCTGGACCAACTACCTCTTATCGCATGGATTCATACTCCCCAAGACTTATAAATGAAAAAGGTCTTAGAGGAATGATAGGAAAAGGTAAAAGAAACAAAGAAGTTACAGATGCATGTACTAAATCAAAAGCTATCTATTTTGGTGCAACTGGCGGTGCGGGAGCATTGCTTGCAAGACAGATAAAAAGCTCAAAAGTTATTGCATATCCGGAACTAGGACCCGAAGCGATTAGAAAACTTGAAGTGATAGATTTTCCACTTACGGTAATAAATGATACTTATGACCAAGATTTGTATAAAATAGGAAGAGATAAATACGAGGTAAAATAGTCTATGCAGTATTTAAATGTTGCATGAGTTAATTTGAAACTTAAAATATAAGAAAAAAATATATATAATTAATGATTTTATGATTTTGATATAAAAAAGAGTATAAAATTACATAAAAATTAAGCAGGGGGCTTTATGAATGTTCATGAATATCAAGCAAAACAGATATTTGCTAAATATGGTGTGCCAGTACCAAGAGGCTATATTGCAACTACAGTCGAAGAATCAGTAGAAAATGCAAAAAAACTAGGTGGAAAAGTTTGGGTTGTAAAAGCTCAAATTCATGCAGGTGGTCGTGGACTAGGCGGTGGTGTAAAAGTTGCTACTAGTTTGGAGAAAGTAAAAGAGTATGCAAAAGAGATTCTTGGCATGACTTTAGTAACACATCAAACTGGACCAAATGGTAAACTTGTGCAAAAAGTTTATATTGAAGAGGGTGCCGATATCGCTGATGAACTCTATTTGGGTATTGTTTTAGATAGAGCAAAAGAGATGCCAGTTATTATGGCTTCTACCGAAGGAGGCATGGCTATTGAAGATGTTGCCGCGAAGACTCCAGAAAAGATTATCAAAGTAGCAATTGATCCCTCTATTGGTTTTAAAGGTTTTCATGGTCGTGAACTAGCTTTTGGGCTAGGTCTTCAAAAAGAGCAAATTGGTAAGTTTATGAAATTTGCTTTTGCACTATATACACTTTATATGCATAATGATGCAGAGATGATAGAGATAAATCCTCTTGTAAAAACTGGTGCTGGTGATTTTCTTGCACTTGATGGAAAAATGAGTTTTGATGACAGTGCTTTAGGGCGTCATAAAGACATAGAAGAGATGAGAGATTTAAGTGAAGAAGATGCAGATGAGAGAGAAGCTAGCGAGCATGATTTGAGTTATGTTGCACTTGATGGCGAAATAGGTTGCATGGTAAACGGTGCAGGACTTGCTATGGGAACTATGGATACAATTCATTACATGGGTGGAACTCCTGCAAACTTTCTTGATGTTGGCGGACAGGCAAATGCACAGACTGTTGCAAAAGGATTTGAAATAATTCTTAAAAATAAAAATGTAAAAGCTATTTTTGTTAATATTTTTGGCGGTATTGTTAGATGTGATAGAATTGCAAATGGTATACTTGAAGCTACAAAACTTGTTGATGTACATGTTCCAGTTATTGTAAGACTTGATGGAACAAATGCTCTTGAAGCGGCCAAAATATTAAAAAATGCAGGAATCGCAAATGTTATAACAGCAACTGATTTAGGCGATGGTGCTAAAAAAGCCGTTGCAGCAGCTAAAGGAGAGTTATAGTGAGTATATTAGTAAACAAAGATACAAAAGTAATCGTTCAAGGTTTTACTGGCAAAGAGGGGACTTTTCATGCAGAGCAGTGCTTAGCATATGGCACTAAAATTGTTGGTGGAGTAACACCAAATAAAGGTGGACAAACTCATCTAGGTCAACCAGTTTTTAATACAGTAAAAGAAGCAATAAATGCTACTAGTGCGACTGTAAGTATGATTTTTGTTCCACCTGCATTTGTTGGTGATGCAGTTATGGAAGCGGCCGCTGCTGGAATAGAGTTAGCAGTTATTATTACCGAAGGTGCACCCGTAAGAGACATGCAAGAGGCAAAAGCATACGCAACGAAACAAGGCATGCTTACTATTGGACCAAATTGTCCCGGGATTATTACAGCACAGGAGTGCAAAATAGGTATTATGCCTGGTGAGGTTTTTAAAAAAGGTAATGTTGGACTTATTAGTAAGTCTGGGACATTAACTTATGAAGGTGCTAATCAAGTCTGTAATGAAGGTTTTGGTATTACTACAGCAGTTGGTATTGGCGGAGATCCTATTATTGGACTTAGCTATAAAGATCTTCTTCCGCTTTTTGAGGCAGATCCCAAGACTGAAGCTATTGTAATGATTGGTGAAATTGGCGGAGATCTTGAGATTCAAGCAGCAACTTTTATAAAAGAGAATATTACTAAACCTGTTGTTGCTTTTATTGCAGGTCAAAGTGCACCTGCTGGAAAAAGAATGGGACATGCAGGAGCTATTATTAGTGGTAGTGCTGGAACAGCTGCTCAAAAGATGGCAGCTCTTGAAAAGGCTGGAGTACATGTGGTTGTTTCACCAGCAGATATTGGTAAAAAAGTAGCAGAAGTTTTAAAAAAGTAGAGTTTTTGTATCAAAATAGATAATTTTTTATCTATTCTTGATATTATGATATAAATTTAACAAAGGAGACTTAGTATGAGTTTAGTTACAGCCCCACAAGATACTCCTGTTTGGATAGATGCAAACAGATGTAAAGCATGTGATGTATGTGTTAGTATGTGTCCTGCCGGAGTGTTAGCTATGACGGCAGCTCCAAATTCAATACTTGGATCGGTGATAGAAGTTGTGAGTCCTAAAGCATGTATAGGATGCAAGGATTGTGAGTTACACTGTCCAGATTTTGCTATATATGTAGCAGATAGAAAAGAGTATAAATTTGCAAAGATAACCAATGAGGCTAAAGAGAGTTCAGTTGCTATCAAAAATAATAAATTTAGAAAATTAAGTGCATAGGAGCTATGAATGTCTAGAGAAGTAATTTCAAGTGGTAATGCACTTGCGGCAAAAGCAGCAATTGATTGTGGTTGTGAATTTTTTGGTGGTTATCCAATTACACCTTCTTCAGAAGTTGCACACGATTTAAGTGTGAGCTTGCCTAAAGTTGGTGGTAAATTCATTCAAATGGAAGATGAGATAGCGGGAATTTGTGTAGCACTTGGTGCTTCCATGAGCGGTAAAAAAGCTATGACTGCAACAAGCGGTCCTGGTGTATCATTAAAATCAGAACAAATTGGACTTAGTTTTATAGCAGAAATTCCACTTGTTATAGTTAATGTTATGCGTGGTGGTCCTTCAACTGGTCTTCCAACTCGTGTAAGTCAAGCCGATATCGGTCAAGCAAAGTACCCAACTCATGGAGATTATGCTTCTATTACTCTTTGTCCCGGTTCCTTGGAAGAAGCTTACACCGAAACAATTAGAGCATTTAATCTTGCAGAAAAGTTTATGACTCCTGTATTTGTTCTTTTAGATGAGACTTTAGGTCATATGCATGGTAAAGCTATACTTCCTGATCTCGAAGATGTAAAAAAGAGTATTATAACTCGTGCTAAATTTACAGGAGATAAAAAAGAGTATAAGCCTTATGATGTTGCTATGGATGAGCCAGCGGTATTGAATCCTTTTTTTGAGGGGTATCATTATCATGTAACCGGTCTTCATCATGGACCAACAGGACACCCAACAGAAGATGCACATGCATGTGAATTTAACATTGAGAGATTAATGGGTAAAATTAATAATAGAGCTGATGAAATGGTTGAATATGAAGAGTTTATGCTCGATGATGCTGAAGTTTGTATTATTGCTTATGGTAGTATTTCTCGTGGAGCTAAAGAGGCGGTTATGAAACTTAGAAACGATGGCATCAAAGCTGGACTTTTTAGACCTATAACACTTTGGCCAAGCCCTGCTAAAAAGCTTAAAGAGATTGGTGAAAAATTTGATAAAATTTTTGTAACCGAACTAAATATGGGTCAGTACTTAGAGGAGATTCAAAGAGTTATGAAAAGAGATGATTTTAAAACTCTACACAAAGCAAATGGCAGACCAGTGCCACCACTTGAGATGGTAGCAAAAGTTAAGGAGATGTTTTAATGGCTTTTAATTACGATAAATATCTTAGAGTTGATAAGATGCCAACACTATGGTGTTGGGGTTGTGGTGATGGTGTTATACTTAAATCTGTTATTCGAGCTATCGATAAGATGGGTTGGGATATGAAAGATGTTTGTGTTGTTTCTGGTATTGGTTGTAGTGGGCGTTTTAGTTCATATATAGATTGCAACACAGTTCATACAACTCATGGACGAGCAATTGCATATGCTACTGGCATTAAACTTGCAAATCCAAAAAAACATGTAATTGTTGTAACTGGAGATGGAGATGGTCTTGCAATTGGTGGAAACCATACTATTCATGCATGTAGAAGAAATATAGATTTAAATCATATTTTGATTAATAACTTTATTTATGGTTTAACAAATTCACAAACAAGTCCTACTACACCTCAAGGCATGTGGACCGTTACAGCTCAATATGGCAACATAGACCCAACTTTTAATGCTTGCAAACTTGCATTTGGAGCAGGTGCTACTTTTATATCACGCGAAACTGTACTTGACCCTTTGAAGATGGAAAAAGTTTTTATAGCTGGCTTTAAGCATAAAGGCTACTCTTTTATGGAGACTATCTCAAACTGTCATATTAATCTTGGTAGAAAAAATAAGATGGGTGAAGCGGTACAGAATCTTAAATGGATTGGAGAGATAACAATGCCTAAAAAGAAGCATCAAGCACTTCCAGAAGAGGAGCAATATGCTATACTTCCAACTGGCATCATGAGAGAGCATGATAACCCTGAGTATTGTGAGAGTTATGATAAAGTTATTGAAGCTGCACAAAACAATACAAAAGTAAAGTTTTAAGGAACACTTAATGAGAAGACAGTTAAGATTTGTGGGAGTTGGTGGTCAAGGTGTTATCTTGGCCGGTGAGATTTTAGCGGCGGCAAAGATAAAAGAGGGTGGTTATGGTGTAAAAGCTTCAACTTATACTTCTCAAGTAAGAGGAGGACCGACTAAAGTTGATATTCTTTTAGATGAGAGTGAAATTCTTTTTCCTTATGCAAATGTTGGTGAAATTGAGTTTATGATAGCAACTGCACAGATAAGTTTTGATCAATTTAAAAATGCAGTTAAGCCCGGTTCGGTGATAGTAATTGAGCCAAATCTTGTAACTGCTAGCAAAGAAGATAAAAAGAGATGGAATATTATTGAGATTCCTATTATAACTATTGCTAAAGAAGAGGTTGGTAATGTTATTACTCAATCGGTTGTAGCGCTCTCTATTACTGTAGAGATGACAAAAGTACTTGATGCCACACTCGTAAAAGAGGTAATGCTTTCAAAAGTACCTCCAAAAGTACATGAGGCAAATATACTCGCTTATACTTTGGGTGCTAAGTATGCAAAAGAAGCATTAGGTTAGAAAAATTAAGGGGCTTTTAAAAGCTCCTTTTAAAGTTTTAATTTTAAACACATGTTTAATTAATTTTGTAAACATACTCTTTTTTTAATTTTTTGTCTATAATTTCTTCTATAGATAACCCATGAAAATTGATATTCTCAAACTCTTCTATAGATTTTGGTTGTTTTATTGCTAACTCTCTTAAAACTTTTCCTCTATATATTTTTGCAAAATGACTTACAACTTTTTTATCTTTAATAAATTTCATTGTAATATGTTTAGATGCAAGAGTGTAAAATTTTTCATAAAAACCAGCTCTTAAATCTATAACAAAATCAGTATTTATATAGTCGTTTATTGCTTCTGTAAAATTATTTTTGTAAAAAAGCTCTGGCTTAAAACCATCTATTGTTGAGCCTTGCTTAAAACGATAATATGGTATATTGTCCCCAGCTAATATTGGACCAAAAAGATTTGAAAAGATCATTGTATTTTTATAGAGCCATTTTTGTTGATCATTTTCAAGTGTTTTAAAATCTAAATATTTATAAGAAACTCCTGTATACCTCTGAATTGCTTTACATGTTTTAGATGAGAGTATATCTATATTTGCCAATCTTTCGCACTCATCTTGATTTTTGATACCAAAAAATTTGTTTAAATTAATTGTATTGCTATCTTTTAAATAAAAATTCAATTTTTCTATTACATGTAACCTCTTATTAAATAATTCTGAAAAAACTAAAGATTTAGATGATAGAATATTAGAGTTAGTAAAATTTGATTTTGTTTCACTTGGAGAGAATAGAATTTTCATCTGTTTGCCTTAAATATATAAATATTATTGTATATTATAACAAAAATTTACAAAAACATTGACATTGATGAGCTTTTGAGATATAATTTCACCTCACAATCAAAGTGCTGGTGTAGCTCAGTTGGTAGAGCAGCTGTCTTGTAAACAGCAGGTCGGTGGTTCAAGTCCTCTCATCAGCTCCATTTTGTTTTGTGTAAAATAACAGTGTTTGACCAGGATAAATCAATTTTAATGTTAAATGGTGAGATACTCAAGTGGCCAACGAGGGCAGACTGTAAATCTGCTGATTTTTATCTTCGAAGGTTCAAATCCTTCTCTCACCACCATTACATTAATTATGCGGGAGTAACTCAGTGGCTAGAGTTCCTGCCTTCCAAGCAGGTTGTCGCGAGTTCGAATCTCGTCTCCCGCTCCATTTGATTTATTTGGCTGGGAGCTGGTGAATTTTTTCTGCTTACTTTTTTGCAGAATCGGTTTAGCCGACTTCTTTCCTATCCTAAGCAAATACATGTTATTATTGTTGCTATAAGTGCTTTTTGAATTAAAATTGCTCATATGGCTCAGAGGTAGAGCACTTCCTTGGTAAGGAAGAGGTCGAGGGTTCAAGTCCCTCTATGAGCTCCATAAAATAAAATGAACTAGATTTAAGTTATCTTTTTAGAGAATATAGATAGTATCTATATTATTTTAAATAAAGTAGTAGTTTTAGTGATTGATTAGATTTAAGTTTTGATTAAGAAAATATAAATAATAAACTTCATACGGAGGAAGAAATGGCTAAGGAAAAATTCGAAAGAACAAAACCACATGTAAACATAGGTACTATCGGTCACGTAGATCATGGTAAAACAACTCTTACAGCAGCAATTTCTGCTGTACTTTCAAAAAAAGGTCTTGCAGAATTTAAAGATTTTGACGGTATCGATAATGCTCCCGAAGAGAGAGAGCGTGGCATTACGATTGCTACTTCTCATATTGAGTATGAAACACATAAGCGTCATTATGCACATGTAGACTGTCCCGGTCATGCTGATTATATAAAAAACATGATTACTGGTGCTGCTCAGATGGATGGTGCTATACTTGTTGTTTCTGCAGCAGATGGACCTATGCCTCAAACTCGTGAACATATTCTCTTGTCTCGCCAAGTTGGTGTTCCATTTATTGTTGTTTTTATGAATAAATCTGATATGGTTGATGATGAAGAGTTGCTTGAGTTAGTAGAGATGGAGATAAGAGAACTGCTTAGTGAATATGAATTTCCAGGAGATGATATTCCTATCGTTGCTGGATCTGCTTTGAAAGCTCTTGAAGAAGCAAAAGCAGGCAATGATGCAGAGTGGAGTGCTAAAATAATGGAACTTATGGATCAAATTGATACATATATTCCACAACCAACTAGAGAGACAGATAAAGATTTTTTAATGCCAGTTGAAGATGTATTTTCTATCTCTGGTCGTGGTACTGTTGTTACGGGTCGTATTGAAAGAGGAATTGTAAAAGTTGGAGAGACTATTGAAATAGTAGGCATTAAAGATACTCAAACAACTATAGTTACTGGTGTTGAAATGTTCCGTAAAGAGATGGAACAAGGAGAAGCAGGCGATAACTGCGGTATTCTTTTACGAGGTACTAAAAAAGAAGATGTTGAAAGAGGCATGGTTCTTTGTAAACCAGGAACTATTACTCCACATATAAGTTTTACTGCTGAAATTTATGTTTTAAGTAAAGATGAGGGTGGTAGACATACTCCTTTTTTCAATAACTATAGACCTCAATTTTATGTAAGAACAACAGATGTTACAGGCTCAATTACGCTACCAAAAGGTACAGAAATGGTTATGCCTGGTGATAATGTTAAGATTAATGTAGAACTTATTGCACCTATTGCTATGGAAGAGGGTACTAGATTTGCTATTCGTGAGGGTGGTAAAACTGTTGGTGCTGGTGTTGTTTCTTCAATAGAAAAATAATAAAGAAAAAAAGGGAAGTTTATACTTCCCTATTTTAAAGGTAATTTAAATGACTATCAAAATAGGATTAAAGTGTGTTGAGTGTGGAGAGATAAACTACACTACAACAAAAAACTCTAAGACATATACAGAGAAGTTTGAATCTAAAAAGTATTGTCCAAGATTAAAAAAACACACATTACATAAAGAAGTGAAGTTAAAAAGTTAATTGTCTCCCTTTTACAAGGGACATAATACATGTTAGGGCAGTAGCTCCAATTGGTAGAGCAACGGTCTCCAAAACCGTATGTTGTGGGTTCAAATCCCTCCTGCCCTGCCACTAAGAGAGAAAGTTTTAGATTTAGATTACAGTTTTGTAATATTGAAAAGATAAAATCAAGGGATATATATGGAAAAATTATTAAATTATTATAATCATTCAAAAATAGAACTATCAAAAGTTATTTTCCCAATTAAAGAGCAGATTAGAAATGCTTTTATATCTGTTTTTATTGTTGTAACTGTTGTTTCACTATTTTTGGCGTTGATTGACTTATTTATGTCATCTTCTTTGTCTGCTGTGATGTAGGTTTAAAATGGATCATAAATGGTATGCAATTCAGACTTATGCTGGAAGTGAACAAGCAGTAAAAAAAGCAATTAAAGAGATTGTTGCAAATAATTCAATTGAAGAGAAACTTAAAGAAATTATAGTTCCAACAGAAGATGTTATTGAAGTTAAAAATGGAAAGAAAAAAATTACCGAAAGAAGTTTATATCCAGGGTATGCTTTTGCACATCTTGATTTAGATACAAGACTTTGGCACATGATTCAATCACTGCCTAAAGTAGGTCGTTTTATTGGAGAGTCTAAAAAACCTACCCCATTAACGGAGAAGGACATTCAAGTAATCTTAGAAAAAGCAGAGAAAAAAGGTGCACCAAAACCAAAAATCTTCTTCGAAACAGGAGAGAGTGTTCGTATTGTAGAGGGTCCATTTACTAACTTTACAGGTGCAGTTGAAGAGTATGACATAGAGCATGGTAAATTAAAGTTAAATGTCCTTATATTTGGCAGAAGTACACCAGTGGAAATTCTCTATACTCAAGTAGAAAAAATAGTTTAAAGGAATAGTTTTATGGCAAAGAAAATAACAGGAGAGATTAAATTACAAATTCCTGCTGGAAAAGCAAATCCATCACCACCAGTTGGCCCAGCTCTTGGACAGCAAGGTGTTAATATAATGGAATTTTGTAAAGCATTTAATGAAAAAACAAAAGATAAAATGGGTTATAATATTCCAGTTATTATTACAGTATATACAGATAGAAGTTTTACATTTATTACAAAACAACCGCCAGCATCTGATTTGATAAAAAAAGTAGCTGGCATTAAGAAAGGTACTGATAACCCAATTAAAAACATAGTTGGCAAGCTAACTAAAAAACAGGTTTTAGAAGTAGTAGAGCAAAAAATAGATGATCTCAATACTAATGATATTGAGCAAGCAGCTAAAATTATAGCAGGATCTGCACGAAGTATGGGTGTAGAGATAGTAGATTAATATTCCCTCAACCGCTTAGGGTAATAAGCGGAAGCAAAATATGCGGAGATACATAAATGGCAAAAAAAGTAACAAAAAGATTTAAAGAGTTATTAAAAAAAGTAGATATTGAAAAAAAGTATTCAATAGATGAGGCTTTAAGTACTGTAAAAAGTTTAGCTTCAGCTAAGTTTGATGAAACAGTAGAAATTGCATTAAAACTTAATGTAGATCCTAGACACTCTGATCAAATGGTTCGTGGTTCGGTTATTCTTCCTTCGGGAACTGGTAAAAGTGTTAGAGTTGCAGTTATTGCAAAAGATGCAAAAGCAGATGAAGCAAAAACAGCTGGTGCGGATATTGTCGGCACAGATGAACTAATAGCCGATATTCAAGCTGGTAAAATTGATTTTGATGTCTTAATAGCAACTCCAAACATGATGGGTTTAGTTGGTAAAGTCGGTAGAATTTTAGGACCAAAAGGTATTATGCCTAATCCTAAGACTGGGACTGTAACTATGGATGTGGCAAAAGCAGTTGAAAATAACAAAGGCGGACAAGTTAATTTTCGTGTAGACAAACAAGGTAATATACATGCAAGAATTGGTAAGGCAAGTTTTGATAAATCTAGCTTAGAAGACAACTTTAATGCTTTTTTACGAGCACTTA
Source organism: Sulfurospirillum sp. (assembly GCA_016735235.1). Taxonomy (GTDB): domain Bacteria; phylum Campylobacterota; class Campylobacteria; order Campylobacterales; family Sulfurospirillaceae; genus Sulfurospirillum_A. The sequence goes on from JAERRW010000084.1 coordinate 27,413, forward strand.
ATAAGCAAAAACCAGCAGCATCAAAAGGCAAATATATTAAAACTGCTGCACTTTCATTAACCATGAGTCCATCGGTAAATATGGATAGCCAAGAATTAATGGATTTAAAATAGTAAATAAATAAGAACTTATTTTACGAAATAAATAGAAAAAGAAAATCTTGATTGGAGATAGTTGAGACTTTATGTTTAATTTGAGGAACTTCCTCAACTCCGCTTGAAATTACTGGTCGGAAAGGAGAAAAATTGACTAAAAATAAAAAAATTGAAATTGTTAACTCTACAACTGAAGAGTTTAAATCTTCTGATGCACTAGTAGTTTGTAATTTTAAAGGGTTAGATGTTCGTTCTATTGAAGAGTTACGCATACTTGCAAAAGAAGAGAATGTTAAAGTAAGGGTAATTAAAAATACTCTTGCAAGTATTGCTATGAAAAATTCGAATATAGAAGGAATTGAACTTACAAGTACAAATATTTTTGTTTGGGGCATGGATCAGTTGAAAGTAACAAAAGTTGTAGCTAAATTTGCTAAAATAAATGATAAATTTATAATTAAAACAGCATTTATTGACGGCGAAATTGCTGATATTGATAAAATTGAAGCACTTTCTAAAATGCCATCACGAGATGAGCTTATTGGAATGTTACTTCGAACTTGGATGGCTCCAGTTACAAATTTTACAATTGGTCTTGATGCTCTAAGAGTAAAAAAAGAAGAGGAATCTGCATAGTTTTTTATAATGCAGTGAAACATGTAATAGTTAAGCAATTAGGCAAGCAAAGTAAACTAAAAAGTGCTTTATAATTTAATAGTATCTTTTTTGTAAGCTTAAGCTCTAAGAATATGAATTTTATTCGGACTTATTTCGGATAAGAGAAAAAATTAAATAAATTAGGAAATGAGATGGCAATTTCAAAAAAAGACGTATTAGAATATATTTCAGGTTTAAGTGTACTAGACTTAAGTGAATTGGTAAAAGAGTTTGAAGAAAAATTTGGTGTGTCAGCAGCTCCGGTAGTAATGAGCGGAGGAGCAGAGGGAGCTACTGTTGCTGAAGAGAAAACTGAATTTAATGTAGTTTTAGTAGATGCAGGTCCAAAGAAAATCAATGCTATTAAAGTTGTTCGTACTATCACTGGTCTTGGACTTAAAGAAGCAAAAGAAGCAGTTGAAAGTGTCCCAACTGTTCTTAAAGAAGCTGTATCTAAAGAAGATGCTGAAGAAGTTCTTAAGAAGATTGAAGAAGCTGGGGCAAAAGCTGAAATCAAATAATTTTAAAACTTGTAAAATTTGGGAGTTAATCCTCCCTCTTAAAAAATGTAATAAAAATCATGTTGTGACACAAACTACTTTTATTAGTAGTAAAAATACTTTCTTTTTAAATAACTTCGTAAGGTGGACTAATGCTAAATAGCCTTAAATCAGGAAATCGTCTAAGAGTAGATTTCTCAAAAGTACCAAGAAAAATTGATGTACCAAATCTTCTTCAAGTACAACAAAAAAGTTATGAATACTTTTTAAATGTTGGTAATCCTAATCAAGAGAGTGGTATAGAAAAAGTTTTTAAATCAATATTTCCAATCCATGATTCACAAAATAGACTCTCTTTGGAGTATATTAGTTCGGAAATTAAAAAACCAAAATACACTGTGCGTGAATGTATGGATAGAGGATTGACTTATTCGGTTAGCCTAAAAATGAACATTCGTCTTATTTTATGGAATAAAAATGAAAAAACTGGTGAAAAAGCTGGCGTAAAAGATATTAAAGAACAAGCAATATTTATTAGAGAAATCCCTTTTATGACAGACAGAACATCTTTTATTATTAATGGAGTTGAGAGAGTTGTAGTTAATCAACTGCATCGTAGCCCTGGTGTTATATTTAAAGAAGCAGAGAGTGCAACAGTAGTCAATAAGCTTATTTATACTGCTCAAATTATTCCAGATCGCGGGTCTTGGTTGTATTTTGAGTACGATGCAAAAGACACCTTGTTTGTAAGAATTAATAAGCGTAGAAAAGTACCAATAACAATACTTTTTAGAGCACTGGGTTATAGCAAGCAAGATATCTTAAAACTGTTTTATCCAGTTTTAAATATAAAAATTAAAGATGATAAATTTTTAATGAATTTTAATTTAGAAAATTTTATTGGAAGAATTGATTTTGATCTTAAAGATGAAAATGATAACCTCCTTATTGGTGTCGGTAAAAGATTAACTAAGAAAAAAGCAGAAAAATTTATAGAAGATGGAGTCAAGTTTGTTGAGTATCCTGAAGATACTCTTGTAAATAGATTTTTATCATCTCCGATCATAGATCAAGAGAGTGGAGAAATTCTTTTTGATGCGCTAACCAAACTTGACAATGATAAATTGACAAAAATAAAAGAACATGGTTGCGAATCAATTGAGATAGCAAATGACTTAGCTAGTGGTGTTGATGATGCTATTATTAACTCTTTCATAGCCGACACAGAAACACTAAAACTCCTTCGCCAAACTGAAGGCATAGAAGATGAAAATGATTTAGCAACTATAAGAATTTATAAAGTTATGAGACCAGGTGAACCTGTAACAAAAGAAGCTGCAAAGACTTTTTTTAAAGATCTTTTCTTTAACTCTGAAAGATATGACTTAACAAAAGTAGGTCGTATGAAGATGAATCATAAACTTAGCATCGATGTTCCTAAGTTTGTAACCATTATGACTAGCGAAGATATTATAAAAACTATCAAGTATCTAATTAATGTTAAAAATGGGCAAGGTCATATTGATGATAGAGATCATTTGGGAAATAGACGTATTCGTTCAATTGGAGAACTTCTTTCAAATGAGTTACATACTGGTTTAATAAAAATGCAAAAAGCTATTAGAGATAAATTTACAAGCTTAAGTGGCACTATTGAAGAACTTATGCCTCATGATTTGATAAATTCAAAGATGATTACAAGCACAATTATAGAATTTTTCTCTAGTGGACAACTTTCACAGTTTATGGATCAGACAAATCCTCTTAGTGAGATTACTCATAAAAGAAGACTCTCTGCATTAGGCGAGGGTGGCTTGGTAAAAGAGCGTGCTGGATTTGAAGTAAGAGATGTTCATCCAACTCATTATGGAAGAATTTGTCCAGTAGAGACTCCCGAAGGACAAAATATTGGTCTTATTAATACTCTAGCGATGTACTCTAAAGTAAATGAATTAGGATTTGTTGAAGCACCATACAGAAGAGTAAAAAATGCTAAGATAATAGATGAAATTATATATATTACTGCAACTCAAGAAGAGGGATTAGTAATTGCTCCAGCTTCTACAATAGTAGAAAATGAGACAATAGTAGAAGATCTTATTGAAGTAAGAAGAGATGGTGAAATTATTCTTATAGAAAAGGACAAAGTCGATTTAATTGATCTTTCATCTGCCATGATTACTGGTGTTGCAGCGTCATTGATTCCATTTTTAGAACATGATGATGCAAACCGTGCATTAATGGGTTCAAACATGCAGCGTCAAGCTGTTCCTTTGGTTTGGACCGATGCTCCTATAGTTGGTACAGGCATTGAAGCAGTTTCTGCTAGTGATGCTTGGGCTTCGATTAAAGTCAAACGAGCTGGTATTATTGAAAAAGTTGATAATAAAAATATATATATTTTAGGCGAAGATAAGAGTGGAGCTTTTATAGATCATTATGGTCTACAAAAGAATTTAAGAACAAACCAGAACACCACCTTTACTCAAAAAGTTATTGTAAAACAAGGTGCTAAAGTAGATGAGGGTACTGTTATAGCCGATGGTCCTAGTATGGATCAAGGAGAGATGGCAATTGGCAAAAATGTTATGGTTGCATTTATGCCTTGGAATGGTTATAACTTTGAAGATGCTATAGTCCTTAGCAATAAAATGATAAGAAATGATGCATTTACAAGTGTACATACTTATGAAAAAGAGATTGAAGCTAGAGAACTTAAAGATGGCGTAGAAGAGATAACTAAAGATATACCGAATGTAAAAGAGGAAGATTTAGCTCATCTCGATGAGAGTGGTATTGTAAAAATTGGAACTTATGTAAAACCAAGCATGATTTTAGTAGGAAAAGTTTCTCCAAAAGGCGAAGTTAAACCAACTCCAGAAGAGAGATTACTTCGTGCAATTTTTGGAGAAAAAGCTGGTCATGTTGTAAACAAATCTATGTATGCTACAGCTTTAATGGAAGGAGTTGTGGTAGATGTCAAGATATTTACTAAAAAAGGATACTCAAAGGATTTTCGTGCAATTCAAGCTTATGATGAAGAGAAAGAGATTCTTGACCGTGAGCATCATGACAAATTGTTAATGCTTGATCGTGAAGAGATGCTCCGAATTAACTTGCTTTTATCTAAAAATGTTTTAAGTGAAGATCAAGATGTAAATAAAAAACCTTATAAAAAAGGTGAAACTATTGCAAAAGAAGATTTAAAGTTTGTAAACCGATTTTCATTAAATACTATAGTAAAAGCTTTTGAAGAGGATATTCAAAAAGAGTATAAAGATTTGAAAACTTATTTTCAAACAGAAAAGAAAAAACTAAAAGAAGATCATGATGAGAAGTTAGATATTATTGAAAAAGATGATATTTTACCAAGTGGTGTTGTGAAATTAGTTAAAGTTTACATAGCAACTAAGCGTAAGTTAAAAGTTGGTGATAAAATGGCTGGTCGTCATGGTAATAAAGGTATTGTTTCTAATATTGTAGAAGAAGTTGACATGCCTTATCTTGCGAACGGGGAGAGTGTTGAAATTGTTCTTAATCCACTTGGTGTTCCAAGTCGTATGAATATTGGACAGATTTTAGAGATGCATTTAGGGCTTATTGGTAAGCGTTTAGGAGATCAAATTTCAGATATTTTTGAAAAGAAAAAAAGTGGCTGGATTCAAGATTTACGCTTAACTATGACAAGAATTGCAGATGTTGCTAAATTAATGAATGCTAAGAAATTTATAAAATCTTTAGATGATGAAAAACTTTTAACATATGCAAGAGATTGGAGTAGAGGTGTTAAGTTTGCCTCTCCTGTATTTGAGGGAACAAATCAAGAAGAGTTTAATAAATTGTTTGAATTAGCAAAAATAGATATGGATGGAAAGTGCGAGCTTTATGATGGAAAGACTGGCGAGAAGATGAAAGAGCGTGTCAATGTGGGTTACATGTACATGCTTAAACTTCATCATTTAGTTGATGAAAAAGTTCATGCAAGAAGTACCGGACCATATTCATTAGTAACACAACAACCAGTTGGAGGTAAAGCACTGTTTGGTGGACAGAGATTTGGCGAGATGGAAGTATGGGCACTTGAAGCTTATGGTGCAGCACATACATTAAAAGAGATGTTGACGGTAAAATCAGATGATGTAGAGGGAAGAATAGCAGCCTACAAAGCACTTACAAGAGGCGAGAACATACCAGCAACTGGTATTCCCGAAACATTTTTTGTATTAACAAATGAGTTGAAGTCATTGGCTTTAGATGTTGAGATTTATGATGAGGTGAAAGAAAATGAAGAATCTAGTACCGATTGAAATTAACGAAGAGAGTAGACCAAGAGACTTTAAAGCGTTTCAATTAAGACTTGCAAGTCCTGAGAAGATTCGTTCATGGAGTTATGGTGAAGTTAAAAAACCAGAAACGATTAATTATCGTACTTTGAAACCTGAGCGAGATGGTCTTTTTTGTGCAAAAATATTTGGACCAGTGCGAGAGTATGAGTGTCTTTGTGGTAAATATAAAAAAATGCGCTATAAAGGCATAAAATGTGAAAAATGCGGAGTTGAAGTAACTAGCACAAAAGTGCGTCGTTCACGCATGGGTCACATTGAGCTAGTGGCTCCTGTTGCACATATTTGGTATGTAAATTCATTGCCAAGTAGAATAGGAACACTTCTTGGAATCAAGATGAAAGACCTTGAGCGTGTATTATACTATGAGGCATATTTAGTAAAAACTTCTGGTGATGCTTTTTATGATACGCATAATAGTAAAAAAGTAAATAAATATGATGTTTTAAACGAAGAGCAGTATGAATCTTTAAATCAAAGATTTGAACATACTGGTTTTGAAGCAAACATGGGTGGAGTTGTTGTAGAGGAACTTTTAAAAGATCTTGATTTAATTGATATTTTGGCAACTCTAAAAGAAGATATAGGCAACACTAACTCTGAAGCCAAGAAAAAAACTATAGTAAAAAGACTTAAAGTTGTTGAAGCATTTTTAAATAGCGGTAATCGTCCAGAATGGATGATGATAACTATACTTCCTATTCTCCCGCCAGATTTGAGACCTTTGGTTGCATTAGATGGTGGCAAGTTTGCAGTTAGTGATGTAAACGATCTCTATAGAAGAGTAATTAATAGAAACTCAAGATTAAAAAGATTAATGGAGTTAGATGCTCCTCAAATAATTATTCGTAACGAAATGAGAATGTTGCAAGAAGCTGTTGATGCACTTTTTGATAATGGTCGTAGAGCAAATGCTGTAAAAGGAGCAAATAAACGTCCATTAAAATCACTTTCAGAGATAATCAAAGGCAAACAAGGACGTTTTCGTCAAAATCTTCTTGGTAAGCGTGTTGATTTTAGTGGTCGTTCTATTATTGTTGTTGGCCCAAATTTAAAGATGGATCAATGCGGTCTACCAAAGATTATGGCACTTGAATTGTTTAAACCGCACTTGTTGGCTCGTCTTGAAGAGAAGGGTTATGCAACAACAATCAAGCAAGCAAAAAAACTTATTGACAATAAAACAAACGAAGTATGGGAGTGTTTAGCAGAAGTGGTTAAAGATTATCCTATTATGTTAAATCGTGCACCAACACTACACAAACTCTCTATTCAAGCATTTCATCCAGTACTTATTGATGGCAAAGCAATTCGTCTTCATCCATTGGTCTGTTCTGCATTTAATGCCGATTTTGATGGCGATCAAATGGCTATTCATATTCCATTGAGCCATAAAGCAATAGCAGAATGCAAAGTTTTGATGTTAAGTTCTATGAATATTCTTCTTCCTGCAAGTGGTAAAGCAATTACAGTACCAACACAAGATATGGTACTTGGTCTCTATTATCTATCACTAGAAAAAGTAGGTGCAAAAGGATCAAATAAGATATTCGCAAATATAGATGAAGTAACTATTGCTATGGATGCAGGATTTCTTGATGCTCATGCAAAAATTAAAACTGTTATTAATAATAGAACTCTATTTACAACCGCTGGTAGATTAATATTGCAATCAATACTTCCTGATTTTGTTCCAGAAGAGCTTTGGAATATTGTTATGAAAAAGAAAAATATTAGTGCTTTAGTTGATTATGTGTTTAAAGAGGGCGGACTCTCTGTTATTGCTGAATTTTTAGATAACTTAAAAGATCTTGGATTTAAACATGCAACAGATGCTGGAATTTCGGTATCAATTGATGACATAAGAGTTCCTGAAACAAAGACAGAAAAAATATCAAACGCAAAGAAAAAAGTTCGTGAAATACAAAAACAATATAGTTCGGGTTTATTAACAGAACAAGAGAGATACAATAAAATTATTGATATTTGGACTAATACAAACAATGATGTTGCATCAGAAATGATGAAACTCGTAGAGACTGATAAAGATGGTTTTAACTCAATATACATGATGGCAGATTCTGGAGCTCGTGGTAGTGCAGCACAAATTCGTCAATTAGCTGGTATGCGTGGATTAATGGCTAAACCAGATGGTTCTATTATTGAGACTCCGATTATCTCTAATTTTCGTGAAGGACTAAATTCTCTTGAGTATTTTATTTCAACTCACGGTGCTAGAAAAGGTTTAGCAGATACAGCACTCAAAACAGCTAATGCTGGTTATTTAACAAGAAAACTAATAGATGTTGCACAAAATGTTAAAGTAACCATGGAAGATTGTGGCACACATGAGGGTGTTGAAATTAGTGAGATTGTTCATAGCGGAGATTTAATTGAATCGCTTGATGAGAGAGCTAATGGAAGAGTTTTGGCTGAAGATGTTATTGATTCTATTACAAATGAAATTCTTTTTACCGAAGGCACTTTGATAGATGAGGAAAAGGCATCTACTCTAAAAGAAGCAGAAATTAAAACTGTAACTATTAGAACACCTATTACATGTAAGGCTAAAAAAGGTGTATGCTCCAAGTGTTATGGTATAAACCTTGGCGAGGGTAAACTGGTTCGTCCAGGTGAAGCTGTAGGAATTGTATCTGCTCAATCAATTGGTGAACCCGGCACACAGTTGACTTTAAGAACATTTCATATTGGTGGAACCGCATCTACAGAAACTCAAGATAGACAAATAGTAGCTCATAAAGAAGGCTTTATAAGGTATTATAATGTTAATACTTATCAGACAAAAGAGGGTAGAAGTGTTGTATCTAATCGTAGAAATGCGGCTATTTTACTAGTTGAACCTAAGATTAAAACTCCATTATCTGGCACTATAGATATAGACCATGCTCATGAAGAGATTATTATTACGATAAAAAATGAGAGTGAAAGTGTTAAATATAATTTTAGAAAAGCTAATTTAGCAAAACCAAATGAGTTAGCTGGTATTAGCGGAAAAGTTGAAGGTAAATTCTACATTCCTTACAATAGTGGCGATACTGTAGAGATAAATGAGAGTATAGTTGAAGTCATAAAAGATAGTTGGAATGTTCCAAATCGTATACCATATGCGAGTGAACTTAGATCTAAAAATGGTGATCCAGTTGTACAGAAGATTAAAGCTGGTGCAAATGGAACTATAAAATATTATAAGTTAATTGGTGATTATCTTGATCGTTATAAAAATGTAAAAAAAGGTGATATAGTTACAGAAAAAGGTCTTTTTGCGGTGATTGCAGATGCTGAAGATAGAGAAGCAATTAGGCATTATATCCCAAGAAACTCTATATTAGATATTTGCGATAATAGTGAAGTGGCATTATCAACACTAATTGCAAAGCCTAGTCTTAATGAGCAGATGATTATTGCTGAGTGGGATCCTTATTCAACTCCTGTAATGGCTGAAGTAGCAGGTGTTGTTACATTTGAAGATATTGAACCGGGATATACAGCTACCGAACAGGTTGATGAAATCACGGGTGAAAGCAAACTTGTTATAAACGAGTATTTGCCAAGTGGTACAAAGCCTACTATTGTTATAGCGACTAAAAATGGTGAAATTATTAGATACTCACTAGAGGCAAAAACTGCTATATTTGCTAAAAATGGAGAGAGTGTTAATGTTGCAGATATTATAGGTCGTACTCCTAAAGCTGCTACAAGATCAAGCGATATTACTGGAGGTCTTCCTAGAGTGAGTGAACTTTTTGAAGCAAGACGTCCAAAAAATGCAACTGTTATAGCAGAAATCGATGGAACAATTAGATTTGGTAAGCCACTTCGTTCTAAAGAGAGAATCATAATAGATGCTCAAGATGGAACAAGTTCAGAGTATCTTGTAAATAAAAATATACCAATTCATGTTCATGAAGGCGAGTTTGTTCATGCTGGTGAGCATTTAACAGATGGTGTAGTTTCAAGCCATGATATTTTAAGAATAATGGGTGAAAAAGAGCTTCATCGTTATATTATTAGTGAGATTCAACAAGTATATCGTTCGCAAGGTGTTGCTATTAATGACAAACATATTGAAGTAATTGTATCTCAAATGTTACGTCAAGTAAAAATTATAGATAGTGGAAATACTAAATTTGTTATCGGTGATTTAATTAGTAGACGTAAATTTAGAGAAGAGAATGAGAAAATTATGAAAATTAATGGAGAGCCAGCAATTGCAGAACCAACACTTTTAGGTGTAACGCGTGCTGCAATAGGAAGTGATAGTATTATTTCGGCTGCATCTTTTCAAGAAACCACTAAAGTTTTAACCGAAGCTAGTATAGCAGGCAAGATGGATATGCTTGAAGATTTAAAAGAGAATGTTATTTTAGGGCGTATGATTCCTGTTGGAACAGGTTTTTATCAAAAAAAAGAGATGAAATTAAAACTTGAAGAGAGTGATAGGTGAGCTTATAATTTAGCTTAATAGTCTATTAAGTAAAATTTAAGTAACATAATCAATTCTTTAATATTTGTATTACATGAAGATGTAGTATTTTTAAATATATGGTGAAATTTCAGGGTAAGTTTTTCGTCAATGTGAAACTTTAGTAAAGTAATTGTATTTGGATTTTTTCAAATACAAGGAGAAAATAAATTATAAGGAAAAATTGTGCCAACTATCAACCAATTGGTAAGAAAAAATAGAAAAAAAGTGATTAAAAAGTCAAAATCACCAGCACTTGTTAAGTGTCCTCAAAGAAGAGGTGTTTGCACAAGAGTTTACACTACAACACCAAAAAAACCTAATTCAGCTTTAAGAAAAGTAGCAAAAGTTAGATTAACTAGTGGTTTTGAAGTAATTAGTTATATTGGTGGCGAAGGTCATAATTTACAAGAACACTCAATTGTTCTAGTTCGTGGCGGCAGAATAAAAGATTTGCCAGGTGTTAAGTACCATATTGTACGTGGTGCACTCGATACTGCAGGTGTTGCTGGAAGAAAAGTTGCAAGAAGTAAATATGGTGCTAAAAAACCTAAATAGTTTTTGCCAAAAAACAGGTATTGCCCTAGAGTTAGGTAATATTTGAGTAAAATTTTAAATTTGAAGGATTTCACAGATGAGAAGAAGAAAAGCCCAAGTAAGAGAAGTATTAGCCGATTCAATATATAACAATAAAATAGTAACAAAGTTTATAAACTATCTTATGCAAGATGGTAAAAAAAGTACAGCTGCAAAAGTTTTCTATGGTGCAGTTGAATTAGCAGAGCAAAGAAGTGAAGGAGATGTTAAGGGAATTGAAATTTTTCTTACAGCAATCGACAATGTAAAACCAGTAATGGAAGTGAAAAGCAGAAGAGTAGGCGGAGCAACTTATCAAGTGCCTATAGAAGTAAGACCAGTTAGACAACAAGCACTTGCTTTGCGTTGGTTAGTATCATTTGCTAGAAAAAGAAGTGAGAGAACTATGGTAGAAAGATTAGCTAATGAATTACTAGATGCTTCAAATAGCAAAGGTGCTACATTTAAGAAAAAAGAAGATACTTATAAAATGGCTGAAGCTAATAAAGCTTTTGCTCACTATCGCTGGTAGTAAGGAAATATTATGGCAAGAAGTAAGAATATAAATAAGGTTAGAAATATTGGAATTGCTGCTCATATTGATGCTGGTAAAACAACTACAACAGAGAGAATTCTTTTTTACACAGGCGTATCACATAAAATTGGTGAAGTTCATGATGGTGCAGCAACCATGGATTGGATGGAGCAAGAGAAAGAGAGAGGCATTACAATTACAAGTGCAGCAACAACTTGTGAGTGGAAAGGTCATCAAATAAATATAATTGATACTCCAGGACATGTTGATTTTACTATTGAAGTCGAACGCTCTATGAGAGTTCTTGATGGCGCAGTAGCAGTATTTTGTGCTGTTGGAGGAGTTCAACCTCAAAGTGAAACAGTTTGGAGACAAGCAACTAGATATGAAGTACCGAGAATGGTTTTTGTTAATAAAATGGATCGTACAGGTGCAGATTTTTTTGAAGTTGAAAAACAAATTGCAAGTAAACTCAAATCAGTTCCTATTCCTATTCAAATTCCTATTGGATCAGAGGAAAATTTTAAAGGTGTTGTAGATTTAGTAAAGATGAAAGCACTAGTTTGGGAAGATGAAGCTATAATGGGTTCTGCTTATGAGGAGAGAGATATACCTGTGGATTTAGTTGAAAAAGCAGAAGAATATAGAGAAAAAATGATTGAAGCTGTAGCAGAAACTAACGATATTCTAATGGAGAAATTTTTAGAGAGTAAAGAAATTACCAATGAGGAGATTGCAGCTGGCATTAAGGCTGGTTGTGTTGCTATGACTTTTATTCCTATGCTTTGTGGAACTGCATTCAAAAATAAAGGTGTTCAACCTTTACTAGACGCTGTTATTGACTACATGCCCGCACCAACAGAAGTAACAACTATTAAAGGCGAATATGAAGATGGAACACAAACTTCTGTAGAATCTACTGATGATGGAGAATTTGCAGCTTTAGCATTTAAAATTATGACTGACTCATTTGTTGGTCAACTTACATTTGTAAGAGTATATCGTGGTATGCTCCAAAGTGGTAGTTATACTCACAATACATCTAAAGATAAAAAAGAGAGAGTAGGTCGTCTTTTAAAAATGCATGCCAACAAGAGAGAAGAGGTAAAAGCACTTTATGCAGGCGAAATAGGCGCAGTTGTTGGTCTTAAAGATACTTTAACTGGAGATACACTTGCGAGTGAAAAAGATAAAGTAATTTTAGAACGAATGGATTTCCCAGACCCTGTAATTAGTGTTGCCGTTGAACCAAAAACTAAAATTGATCAAGAAAAAATGGGTGTTGCTTTGCAAAAATTAGCTCAAGAAGACCCATCTTTTAGAGTTGAGACAGATGAAGAGAGTGGACAAACAATAATTTCTGGTATGGGTGAATTGCACCTTGAGATCCTAGTTGATAGAATGCTTAGAGAGTTTAAAGTAGAAGCTGAAGTAGGGCAACCCCAAGTTAGCTATAGAGAAACTATCAAGAAAAGTGTTGAACAGGAGTACAAATATGCTAAGCAATCAGGTGGTCGTGGTCAATATGGACATGTCTATCTTAGACTTGAGCCGTTAGAGCCGGGAACAGGTTTTGAATTTGTGAATGCAATCAAAGGTGGGTCAGTACCAAGAGAGTTTATTCCTGCTGTTGAGAAAGGCTGTAAAGAGGCTATGGCAGGTGGTGTTCTTGCTGGATATCCAGTTGAAGATGTTAAAGTAACTCTATATGATGGAAGTTATCATGATGTTGATTCATCTGAAATGGCATTTAAACTCGCAGCTTCTATAGGTTTTAAAGAGGGTGTTAGAAATGCAAATGCAATTATTCTTGAACCTATGATGAAAGTTGAAGTTGATACTCCAGAAGATTTTATGGGTGATGTTATTGGAGATTTAAATAGAAGGCGTGGACAGATTAGCTCTATGGAAGATAGGAGTGGAAACAAAATTGTTAATGCTTTTTGTCCTCTTTCGGAAATGTTCGGTTACTCTACAGACCTAAGAAGTCAAACTCAAGGTCGTGCTTCTTATTCAATGGAATTTGATCACTATGAAGAAGTTCCTAAAAATGTTGCAGAAGAGATCATTAAAAAAAGAAATGGTTAACTCAATATTGTGATTAAATCAAGCATGTAAATACATGTTTGATTTTGTCCTTATAGCTCAGCTGGATAGAGCACTTGATTCCTAATCAAGAGGTCGTGAGTTCGAATCTCGCTGAGGACACCATTACTAAACCTAAGGGTCTAACAAACTTTAAGTGCTAAAAAGGCATCCTAAAGTATGGCAAATAAGGCAAAAAACAAGTATTATAATCGTTCACATATTTCAGAGGCTAAATTTAGGCAATTAATCAAA
>JAERRW010000055.1 GCA_016735235.1 Sulfurospirillum sp.
ATGGAAAATATATTTCCAAATCATCTGTATCAAGTGGTTTATTGATTTTTTTGGTAAAAGCATGATTTATAGGTCTCATTAAATCTGACATTCTACTTTTCAAACCTGATGTTTCACCAACATAAATTGGCTTTTCATCTTTCCATATAACATAAACCCCACTATGATTTGGAAATATATTTTCCATTCATTTGAAAAAAGTACATACTTTGCAGATGCACTTAATTTATTTTCATAATCTAATAATATATTTTCTATACTCATACTGTTGTACCCTTGATGTTTAACGGTTGAAGATAGCCAATAAGTCGCCGCTAGGCTACTTATTGGCTACTCTGGTTTGTTATAAATCAATCGAGACCGTAAATTAAACTGTGTAAACCCACCTTATAATCCTAAATCACTTAACAAAAAACAGTTAATAAAAGCTATCAATGGTTTTCTAAATACAGATTTAAAAGTAAAATTATATTAATTAGCTAAAAAGTTGTTTGAATTTTTTTTGGGGAGGGGCGGTATATTGTTTGATTTTAAGCAATACTAAAGTATACTTATATTGAAATAATAATTTTGGGAGAAACATGATATATGTAAGTAAAATTCAGAGGTCAATAGTTTCAAACTTAGCACTTTTTTCTCTCTTATTTGGAAAGAAAATATAAATAGCCTATTGGATTTGACATTAAAAAACGATTATAAAACATTTTGTGATTATTCTTCTATAGTATTAATTATTTCACAAACTAATTTATCTAAATTTGAAAAGATAAAAGAGGCTAGAGATGCAGTAAAATCTCTTAGTGGACTTCATGAATGGGACAAACAAACAGTTCAATATTTACAAAAAGAGTTGCTTGTTTTTTTAAATACTCGCAATTGTATAAAACTTATTCAAGAGATAGAACAAAGGCTTAATAAACTTAAAAAAGAAGATATTATTGGGCATAAAAAAGCTCGTAAGCTCATAAGTTTACTAGCACTAAAAAAAGAGAGTATAGAGCCTTTACATGTGGCACAAGATAAAAAAGGTTTAAATTTCTTTAAGAGTTCAATAGACCTTTTTTGTACATGTATAGAAAACTTAAAAAAATCGGTTGAAGAGAAAACTTTAATTGAAAAATTGGAACAAATACCTAAAAACCTAAAAAAACAAAAATTTTCTATTGGTATTACTGGTGTCATGAATGCTGGAAAATCGACTATGCTAAATGCACTTTTAGGCAAAGAGATACTTGGAACTTCAGTTATTCCAGAAACTGCAAATCTAACACTTATAAAACATGCAAAAAAACCAAGTGCAAAAGTAAACTTTTGGAATAAAAAAGAGTGGCAAGCAATAGAAAAAAGTGCTGATACACTAGAAAATATGAAACCATTTATAAAAGAGACAAAAGAGTATTTTGGAGATAAACTAAGCGAGTATATAACCAATGATGGAGCAAGTCATAAAATACCTATTGAGGAGCTTTTATCATTTACTTCAGCAGAACACTCTGGCAAAAAGTGCAATTTAGTAAAAAGTGTAGAACTCTATACAGATTTAAAGTTTGTTAAAAATGGAGTTGAAATAGTTGATACTCCAGGGCTTGATGACCTTGTAATTCAGCGTGAAGAGATAACAAAAAACTATGTTTCTAAATGTGATTTAATGATACATCTTATGAATGTGAACCAATCAGCGACCAAGAAAGATATAGAGTTTATAACCGATACTCTTTTGTACCAAAATGTGGCAAGACTTTTAGTTGTTATCACTATGATTGACACGGTAGAACATAGCGAACTTCAAAAAGTAATAACATATACAAAATCGAGCATAAAAGCAAAACTTGAGAGCCTAAATAAAAAGAGTAGTTTCGATAATATCATAGAGAAGATAGATTTTATACCAATAGCAGGATTGTCAGCACTAAAGCATAGATTAGGAGAAGGCGATAATAATTATTCTTTAGAAAAAACAGGTATATTACAAGTAGAGAATTATCTTGAAAATATTTTATTCGGTGATAAATCGGAAAAAGCAAACTTAATAATAGAGGCAAATAAAAAAGAGATACTTTACATTATAGAGACTAGCAAAAACTCTCTACATGTAGAGAGAAGTTTATTGGGCAAAAGTGCAAGTGAGATTAAAAATGAGTATGATAAATATAAAATTGAGATAAAAGGTATAAAAGAGCATATAGAAAAATTGACCAATAAAATATTAGATGAAAAAAATGAGTTAATACGCTACTTTTCAACACTAAAAACATTTTCTAAAAATAAAGTTTTATCACTTCAAGCGGTTGTAAAAAGAAGAGTACTTGATGATGTCTCTTATGAGATAAGAAAAAACAACAAAAAACCAGAACCTAAAAGAGTATCTTGCATTATAGAGACGGCTTTAAAAGATGGCTTTATAGACTTGATAAGGGAGTATAGATACAAGTTTTCTAAGAAAATAGAGAACTCTTTTGAAAAAATAAACAGAGATTTTGGTTCGTTTGTGCAGACAAATAGTAAACCTATTGATGCAAAAGAGTTTTTTGAAAAATATTTTGGAGATTTAAACTTAGTTAACTCAAATGCTGTACTGATAACACAAGTAAATAGTACTATAAAATCTCACTCAAAAAAAGATATAGAGGGATTTAGTAGAACTTTAGAGTTACATTTTCAACATGCACTAGATGAATTTTATAATAAGTTTCATCAAAAAACAGAAAAAATAGATAAAGAGTTAGTAAATAAATTTGAATTGGAGTGTAAAGCTCCAGTTGAAGTTATAGAGTTTGAGATGAGTTCAAAAGAGCAAATTCTAAAAACTGCACAAAAAAGAGCAGAAGATAGATCTTATGACATATTTAAAAGATTAGCAGAGATAGAGTTAAAGATACAAATTTTAGAAAAAGTAAAGGGAAATTTATGAGTATATTAAACTCTTTTATAACCTCATACAAAGAGCAATTTAAAAAAGATAGCCCAATTTTTGATGAGTCTCTTTTAGAACTTATACAAAAAACACAACATGTACTATTAGATGAAAAAATGCTAGCTTCAAAAGAGCTAAAAGATAAACTTTTATATTTACATGCAAGAGCAAAAGAACCTATGAAAGTAGCTATTACAGGACAGTTTTCTAGTGGAAAATCTACATTTTTAAATGCACTATTATCTAAAAATATACTTCCCACTGGCATAACTCCAGTAACTTCAAAAGTAAATTATATTAAATATGGAGATGAGCTTAAGATAAAAATAAACTATAAAGATAAAAGAGAAGAGTTTCAAAGTGTAGAACATATTGCTAAGTTTACCGATCAAAGAGACAGAGTAGAAGAGGTAGAATATCTTACACTTTATGCCCCACTTCCACTTCTAAAAGAGATTATATTTATAGATACTCCAGGGCTAAACTCGCAAACTATAGAAGACACTAAAGAAACGCAAAAAGTACTCAAAGAGGTAGATGGAATTATTTGGCTTTCACTTATAGATAATGCAGGAAAATTAAGTGAAATAGAAGTTTTAGAAGAGTATTTAAATGAGTATAAAAATAAATCTCTTTGTGTTTTAAATCAAAAAGATAAGTTTTCAAAAGAGCAAATAACTAAAACTACATGTTATGTGAAAAAGAGTTTTATAAAGTTTTTTAGCGAGGTTATACCAATTTCTGCAAAACAAGCATTAGAGTCAAGAACTCATGATAAAAATCTACTTATAGATGAAGAGTTAGAAGAGTTTTTAACAAAACTTTCACAAGAGATAAAAACAGGTAAATTAATAGATATAAAAAGTCTATATGAGAATTATCAAAAAAATGTAAATTCTATTTCAAACAGTGATTTAAATAGAAATATTGAGTTATTAAAAGAGTCAAATATTGAGTTGGTTTTAGAATTTATAAACACTCAAATAAGACCTATAGCCAATATCTCAAAAGAGTTTGCTATTAAAAAAGATATAACTTTTATATGTAATTCACTTATAAAAGAGCATGAATTTTTTTTGAAAATTTATAGAGAACTCACAGAACAACTTAGTAGTTTTGAAAAAGAAGCTGATGAAAAATTTAGTGAATTGAAAATAAGATTTACTAAAAAACTAAAAGATGCCTATAGTAGAATTGAAGAGATTATAGACACTGTATCGCATGATATTTATAATCATATAGAGACTTTACCAAAAGTTAGATTTATGAAAAAAAAATCAAGCTTTTTTAAAGACAAAAATAGTTATGAAGCAGTAGAGTATAAATCTTCTAAAATTGATGCAGATTCAATATATAAACATCTTTTTTATGACGATAATATAATTGGAAAAATGTTTAAAAAATATGTTAAAAATCTAAAAGAGATTCAAGATGAAGTTAATGAAAACAGTGCCTTGGTATATAATTTACTAAAAAAGAAGATGAGAAAATGGCAAAATTCTTATGAGTTTATAGAAAAATTAGAAGATATTCACTCAGATATAGAGTCTGCAAATATGCGTAAATTTGCCTCTAAAGTGTATGAAAATATACTAAAACCTTTTAGCGATGAGATGCACTCTTCATATGCACAAATTAGTTCCGAATTTAATCATCTTAGTTCTGCTGTAAGTTTTAACTATCAAAATGCCGCACAAGTTTGCGTCTCATTTTTAGAAAAAAAGATAGAGCAATCTATAGAATTATATGAAGAAAATCCAACAAAATTTACTCTATATCGACCAAAACTCGAAGAGATAAAAGAGAGATTAAATATAAGTTTTTACCTCTATAAACTTTCAAATTTAATGAATACAAATAACACTTTTTTAAATAAAAATTATGATAAGCTTATAAAGGAGTTTAGAATTATAAATAAAGATAGAAAATTTTTTATTAAAAAAATAGAAGAGAGACACCAAAAAACTATTGAGATTTACGAGTCATTATTGAAGATATAATTTATTATAATGCCCTCAATATCCAAGACATAAATTCGGCAAACTTAATTCCAAGATATTATAAAATACCATAAAATCAATAAAGATAAATCATGAGTTGAAAAAATTTTAAACATGTAGTGCTACACAAAAAAACAAAGATAGTTCTAGAGTTATTAAAAAAAGAAGAGACTATTGCACAAACAGATACCAAATCTTTCAAGATCTAATCTATACCGCTGTTTAAAAAGGAATGGTTTAAATACTTTACCCAAAGAGGTTCAAGATAAAAAACCAATTAAGAAGTTTAAAAATTATGAGATTGGGTTTATCCATATTGATATTGCTCAAGTTCATACAAAAGAGGGTAAAGCGTATCTTTTTGTAGGCATAGACAGAAAGACACGCTCTATTTATGCAGAACTCTATGATAAAATGACAATAAAACATAGGACTATAAAAGAAGCTACAGTAAAGATCTATTTTTATGAGACATTAAAGGAACTAAAAGAGCATCTTATGCTATGGCTTTTGATGTATAGCTTTGAAAAAAAGTTAAAAAGTTTGGAATATAAAAGTCCATATGATATAATCATAAAAGAATTTGATGTTAAACCATCTAATTTTTATATTAATCCAACCCATAAGAAGGTGGGACTTAACAAATTTATTGTTTCACCATCTCCCATAAAGATTCAGATAGAGTTGGATGAGCAAAAACCATATTTGCTAATTCATCTTTTCTCAATTTTGCATTTATAGCAATAAGTATTTGATGAATATGTTCTGTTGTATCATTTCCAATCATAGCTCCACCCAATATAACACCACTTTGTTTTTCACAAATAAGTTTTATAAAACCACCATCAAAACCTTTTATTTTTGCTTTTGCACTTGATTTATAAAAATGTTTTATAACAATATACTCTATACCCTCTTCTTTTAGTATTTTTTCATTTTTACCAACAGATGCAACTTGAGGCTGACAAAATGTAACAAAAGGAATAACAGTTAGTGGCTTATTTTTTTCACTATTTAGAATGTTGTTAGTTGCTATACTCGCCTCATTATAGGCACTATGTGCTAGAGAGGGAGTTGTTATAACATCGCCAATTGCATATATATTGTTATTAGAAGTTTGCAAATATTTATCTGTTAAAATAAACCCTCTATCACTATTTATGTTTGCTACTTTTAAATTTAATTCTTCTGTATTTGGAATGCGACCTATTGAAACTAAAATAAGCTCATACTGTTTTTGCATGTTACCTTTTTTTGTCTGCATAGTTACATGTACACCGCTACTGCTTTTTACAATATCTATTATGTTTGTATCAACACTTATTGATATACCTTTTTTCTCTAACTCTCTTTTAAGTCCTTTTGCAATATCTATATCTTCTGCGGGAACTATTTGAGAAGTAAACTCAACCATATCGACTTTTACGCCTATTGAGTTAAAAAGAGTAGCAAATTCACAACCAATAGCCCCGGCACCAACTATTAGTATAGAAGTTGGAATTTTTTCAAGATTAAAGACTTCTTTGCTTGAGATTATCTGTTTGTAATCAACTTCTAAAACAGTATGAGGTCTATGAATTGAGCCAGTTGCAACAATAAATTTTTTTGCACTTATAAGCTCTTTGCCTACTTTGATACTGCTAGAAGTCTCAAATGAAGAAGTTCCAAATATAACAGTTACTTTCATTTTTTTAAGTTTAGCATTAATGCCATCTCTTAGTTGTTCTATAAGCTCATTTTTTGTTTTTTTCAAAGCTATAATATCTAATTTCATATCTTTTATATCTACTCCGCAACTTTGCATGTAGTCTTGTTTCTCCATGTAACTTGCACTCTCAAGATAATATTTAGCAGGAATGCAACCTTCATTTAAACATGTTCCGCCTATGTTTTTCTCATTTTTTTCTATAATTGCAACATTTTTACCCTCTTTTGCTAAAAGTAGAGCGGCCTCATATCCACCGGGTCCGGCACCTATTACTACAACATCAAACTTTTTCATTTAAACTCTCCTTTAGGAAATTAACTATTTTCAAAATACTCATGTGCCATATACGAACTTCTTGTATATGGTGAACTTTTTACAAATTCAAAACCTATTTTTTTAGCCATGTTTTTATACTCATTAAATTTTTTAGGTGTTATGTACTCTATAACTTTTTCATGAACTCTACTAGGAGCTAAATACTGACCCATTGTAAGTAGAGTACAACCCATGTTAAATAAATCTTTTAAAGATTCTTTTAACTCATCTTCACTTTCACCGAGTCCTAGCATGTAGGAGCTTTTAATTTTCAATTTTGGATTTGCATTTTTTAGTGTTTTTAGTACCCCTAATGACTTTTTATAATTTGCACCTTTTCGTATATGATAGAGACGAGGAACTGTCTCTATATTGTGTCCTACTATTTCTGCTCCACAATTTGCTATGTTATTTAAAGCTTCACTACTATATTTTAAATCTGGTATTAGAAGTTCAACTGTTATGTTACTGTCTATTTTTTTTATAGCTTTTGTACACTCTATAAATTGATTTGCTCCACCGTCATGAAGATCATCTCTAGTAACACTTGTAATAACAACATGTTTTAATCCTAAGTACATAACGGCGTTAGTTATCTTTTCTGGCTCTTCTTGATCCACTCCAATAGGAGTTCCTGTCTTTACATTGCAATAACTACATGCTCTTGTGCATGTTGCTCCTAGTATCATGAATGTTGCAACTTTTTTTGAGAAACATTCACTTATATTGGGACACATGGCTTCTTGACAAACTGTATTGATTCCTATCTCTTTTAATGCTGTCTCTACATCTCTTTTGTGAGTAAAAGATATTTTTTTCATTAACCAATCTGGTTTTATCTTCTTAATATTTTGTTTAAACATCTATATATTTCCTACTGTTTTTAATTTATTATATGATTTACGACTTTTTATTAAAACTGTTATAGTTGGCTATATAAATTAAAATAATTATAACTTTTTATAACCGTTATAAATTATATAAACTATTTAAAAGTTTTAATAAAACTCTCTTTTAATAATTTTTTTATCTCTTTTTTCTCAAGCATTAATCCAAACTCTTCAAGTGAGTAACCTGTGTGCTTTCTATTATCTTTTTTAAATGGTATTGAACCATGTTGAAGTATTAGTTCTTTTGTTCGTCTTTGAGCATTTGCTCCAATCTTTTTACCATTACATGTCATATCATAAGCTTCAAACCCTTCTTGACAAAAAAAACTTTTTGATAGAGAGTTTGGCATAATATCTTTTGCATATTTTATATTGAGACCTAAATTTTTATAAAAATGTATTAAAAAGCTACAAAGATACATGTAACTCTCTTTTACACTTTTATTTCCAAGAAGTTTTATAGGTATAATAATAGTGTACGATACATCACAACCATGAAAGAGAAGACCTCCACCGGTCATGCGTTTTGAAAATCTTGTTCCAAATTTTTCTAAACCCTTACTCTTTTGAAATCGACCTATTGTAAAAGAGTTTTTTTGCCAACTATAAAGACGAAATATTGGTTTACCGTTAAAATTATCAAAAAGTAATTTATCTAAGTCCATGTTAGCACATGTGCTAAGTTGTGGACTATCTATAAATCTCCAATTTTTCAAGCTAATCTTTCCACCTTATGTTTAAATTTCTTGCCGCTTTTGTCTCATCGGGTCTACTTATTGGAAGAGTTTTTGGAAACTCTTTAAAAGCTTTTGAGTCTAATTTTGCAAGCTCTACCGCATCTATCATCTTTTTACAAAAATAGTCAATTGTATCTATATTTTCTGTCTCTGTTGGCTCTATCATGATAGCCTCTTGAATAATAAGCGGAAAATATACAGTTGGTGCATGTAAACCAAAATCAATAAGATACTTTGCTATATCCATAGCTCTTACACCATATTTTTTTGTTAATTCTTCTGCACTAAAAACACACTCATGCATACATAAAGTATCTGCAAATGGAGCTTTTAAATGAGTTTTTAATTTTGCCAATATATAGTTTGCATTTAAAACCGCTTTTTTACTTGTATTTATCATGCCTTCACGACCAAGTGTTTGCATGTAGACTAACGATTTTATAAGAACAATATAATTACCAAAAAATGGTGATATTTTTCCTATTGAATTTTGATTAACTTCTTTAAAAAAGTAACCTCTTTTTTCATTGAAATCGACTCTTAAGTCGGGAAGGTACTCTTTTAGCTTTTTACCAACTCCGACCGGACCAGCACCGGGACCACCGCCACCATGAGGTGTTGCAAATGTTTTATGAAGATTTAAATGAATTACATCAAAACCAATATCGCCGGGTCGTAAAACTCCTAAAATTGCATTCATGTTAGCACCATCATAATACATCAATGCATCATAAGAGTGAGCAATATCACAAATCTGTTTAATCTCTGGATTAAAAAGCCCTAGCGTATTAGGAACGGTCATCATCACAGCGGCGACCTCATCACTCATGGCATTCTTAAAAGCATCTAAATCCATATCACCATTTAAGCCAGATTTTACTGTTATGACATCATAGCCAACCATGGAGGCCGTTGCTGGATTTGTTCCATGTGAAGAATCTGGAACAATAACATAGCGTTTTTTATTTCCTTTTTTCTTATGGTAAGCGCCTATCATCATAATTCCAACCATTTCACCATGAGCCCCGGCTTGTGGTGTTAGTGTAAATGCATTCATGCCTGTTATCTCGCATAGAGTATTTTCCAATGTTTTAAGTGATGATAAAGCACCTTGAATTAAATGTGTTTGGTTATTAGTTATGTGATTAGGATGAAGATTTGAAAATCCATCAAGCCCCGCTACTCTCTCTTGTATTTTAGGATTGTACTTCATCGTGCAAGATCCAAGTGGGTAAAAGTTAGCATCTATTGAAAAATTTTTGTTTGATAATTTTGTATAGTGTCTAACAACATCAAACTCACTAACTTCTGGAAGATTAGCTTTGTTATCTCTAAGAAGATTAGTATCTAGTCTCTTAATTTTGCTTACACTTGACTTTGGAATATTTATACCAGATCTGCCCTTGCTAGACTTTTCAAATATAGTAAAACTCATACTATCTCCTTTACACATGTTAAAAACTTATCCATTTGAGCCTTTGTTCTTTTCTCTGTTACACTTACTAAAACTCTATTGTTAAAATTTTTATAGAGAGCATCTAGCTTTAAGCCTGCAAAAAAATTTCTTTTTTCCATCTTATCAATAAAATTGCTAGAACTTATAGGAATCTCTATAACGAACTCATTAAAAATTGGGTTTTTGTTAAATATATTTATATTGTCAAGTTTCTCTAACTCATTTTTAAGATAATTTGCATTATTGTAGTTTTGATTAGAGAGTTTACTAAAGCCCTCTTTTCCAAGAAGTGCCATAAAAATAGTAGCCCGAAGTGCCATTAAATTTTGATTGGAGCATATATTTGAAGTAGCTTTATTGCGACGAATATGTTGCTCCCTTGCTTGAAGAGTTAAGACAAATGATCGCCTGCCTTTTGAATCATCTGTTATGCCTACTATTCTACCCGGAAGATTTCTTATATATTTTTCTTTACAAGCAAGGATTCCAAAAGATGGTCCACCGAATCCAAGATAGTTACCTAAGCTTTGTCCATCGCCACAATAGATATCAGCATTCATCTCTTTTGCGCTTTTTAAAATTCCAAGTGCAATGGGGTAGGAACTCATTATTGCTAAAGCATTTACACTATGAAGTGCATCAACTATTTCGCTATAATCTTCAATTGAGCCAAAAAAATTTGGATTTTGAAATATGTAACATGCTACACTCTCATCGATTAAATCTAAAAGTTTCTGTTTGTCAATTTTATCACTTTTAGCATCTAAAACAATCACTTCTGTATCATGAAATGCTAAATAGGTTTGTGTTATCTTAATGTAAATAGGATTAACACCAGAATCGATAATAATTTTTTTTCTTTTTCTTCCAATTCTAATAGCCATTAAAGCGGCTTCTGCCATAGCTGTACCGCCATCATACATGGAAGCATTTGTAGCTTCCATACCCGTGAGTTCACAAATCATACTTTGGTACTCATATAGCACTTGAAGTGTTCCTTGACTTGCTTCTGCTTGGTATGGTGTATATGCTGTGTAAAACTCTGAACGCATAGACAAGGCATCTACTGCAGATGGAATAATATGATCATAATAGCCTCCTCCTAAAAAACTCACTTTAGAAGTATCATTTTTATTTGAGAGTTTATTAAAATTATCAAAAACCTCAAATTCACTCAATCCTTGATCTAAATTAAAACTTTTTACTCTAAGCTCACTTGGAACTCCATCAAAAAGCTCACACTCCTCTTTTATGCCAATTACATCAAGCATTTTTTTTACATCTTGTGGTGTATGTGGAGTGTATGGCATTATAGAGTTTCTATATAAGCTTTATAGCCGGGTTCGTCCATGAGTGTTTCAAACTCAACTCCATCACTAACCTTTAATTTAAATATCCAATTGACTTCTGCATCTTCGTTTAAAAGTTCTGGTTTATTCTCTAATAATTCATTGACCTCTATAACTTCTCCGCTAATTGGAGTATAAATATCGCTTGCAGCTTTTACAGACTCAATAAATGCAATACTCTCATCTTTACCTACTAATGTCCCAATCTCTGGAAGTTCAACAAAAGTAATATCGCCAAGTTTTTCAACGGCATAAGCCGAAAGCCCTATAGTTGCTATTTGTTCATCTAATACGGTCCACTCATGTTCGTTGCTATATCTTTTGCTCATTATTTACCCTTTTTTATAAAATGGAAGTTTTTCTAAAAATATCGAAATACTTCCTCTTGTATTTTTAAGTTCTAAAACCTCATCTTTGTTATAAAGCCTTGTTTCAACTAAACCTATTCCAATACCACTATTTATAGATGGTGAAAAAGTTCCACTTGTAACAACGCCTACTCTTTTGTCATTTTGCCAAATCTCCATACCATTTCTCGGCGCTCTTTTTGAGTCTGTTTTAAAAGATATGGACTCTCTTAAAGTACCCTCTTTTTTTTGCCTAAGAAGAGCTTCTTTTCCTGTAAATTCTTTATCATATTTTACAAAAAAACCAACGCCTGCTTCAATTGGAGTTGTATTTTCATTTAACTCTTGTCCATAAAGACTATAGCCCATCTCAAGACGAAGTACATCACGCGCCCCTAATCCAGCTGGAACGGCTTTGCATTCAATTAGTTTCCTCCAAAGTTTTGGAGCTGTTTCATTGTTAATATAAAGTTCGTATCCAAGTTCGCCGGTGTATCCTGTTCTGCTTACTATTGCGGAACTACCCATAATTTCACTCTCTTTAAAATTAAAAAAACCAAGTTCATCTAAATTAAAAGGCACAAATTCTTTTAAAATTACTTTTGCATTAGGTCCTTGAATATCAATTTTAGATGTTTCATTAGATTTATCTGTAAATGTACCGCTTTTAAGTTGGTTGTTTATTGTATTAAAATCTATATCTATTCTTGAAGAATTTACCACAAACATAAGGCTATTGTCGTTAAGTTTATAGATGATTAAGTCATCTATAACACCACCATTTTCATTTAGTAAAAACCCATATTTGCATTTTCCTATAGGAAGTTTTAAAACATCAACAGTTGTAGTTTTGTTTATACCGCTTGAAAGAAGGTCTCCGTTAAAAAAAAATTCACCCATGTGAGATGTATCAAAAATAGCGACACCATTTCTACAAGCCTCATGCTCTTTTAAAATCCCCTCATACTGAATTGGCATTTCCCAACCACAAAAACCAATATTTTTTGCACCCAATTTTTCATGCTCTTCAAAAAGGGTCGTTCTCTTAAGTTTTGACATGTATTCCTCTTTTATATTTTATTTATTAAATTACTGTTTGTTAGATAAGTATCTTGTTACTGAATAAGGACTAGGATATATAAAAGTTGTCTCTCTATTGATAGTTATTTTCTCTCTATCTTCTAAGGCGTAAGATTTTATATTAATTTTTAAAATAGTATCTTTTTCATCATGAGTAGAGAGGTTTTTATCTGTTTCAAGAATAACAATTTTTTTAACTTTACCTCCAGCTTTTAACATAAATGGCTCAAGAGGTTTTTTTATAGTTATATTTGCATGTTCTATTTCAAAGTAGTATTTATGATCAATAGAATCTGTATTTTGAAATAAAAATACATATACATTCTCTATATTTTTTCCCTCATCTTTAATTTTATATAGTT
Organism: Sulfurospirillum sp.; assembly: GCA_016735235.1. Taxonomy (GTDB): domain Bacteria; phylum Campylobacterota; class Campylobacteria; order Campylobacterales; family Sulfurospirillaceae; genus Sulfurospirillum_A. The sequence goes on from JAERRW010000055.1 coordinate 13,159, forward strand.
GAGTTGTACGGTTAATATTGAGCAACATGTGTTCTTTTGTACTTCCCATTATAAATAGAGCTATAAAAGCTAAAGATAGTGCAATTCCATAGGCGATAGTTCTAAATCTAATAAATTTAGTTTTTCTATTTTTTTCTACAGCACTAGAACTAGACCAAGTTATGAGTGAAGTTTTGTTTAATTTACTCATCACTTTACTACATGCATCAGCACATTCAAGACAGTTTATACACTCAAGTTGCATGCCTTTTCTAATATCTATATGAGTGGGGCAAATTGTTATACATGCTTCACAACCTGTACACTCATCATGTTCGCCTACTGGTTTTGAGTTTATAATATTTTTATGTTTATCATATATTTTTCCGCCACGGTTTTCATTATAAACTGTCTGTATAGTCTCGTCATCATACATTACAGATTGAATTCTTGCATAAGGGCAGACATATATACAAAAGTCTTCTTTTAAAAGAATTACATCATAAATTAAAAATAGGGTAATACCTAAAACAAAACCTAAAAGAACAGTATGATCTAATGGATTTTGAATATAGAGAAAAAAGTCTTCTGGTGGAACAAAATACCATGTAAAGTTAGCCGCAGCTAAAAGCGATAAAAGAGTCCAGATTAATAGAGAAACTATTTTTTTAGGACTATTTTTTGAAGATTTTTGTTTGTTGTTGATGCTTTTTCTTATCTTTAAAAGTTTAGTTTCTATCAAATCTCTATATATAACTCTAAATATAGTTTGGGGACATGCCCAGCCACACCATATACGCCCACCTAAAGTTGTGAGAAAAAATACTCCTAAAAACAGCATGATGAGAAGAAAGGGCATTAAATAAAGCTCTTGCATGTCAAATGAGGTAAATAGAAGATGAAGTTGCTTTTTATCGAAACTAAGTAGAAAAAAATGGTTTCCTTCTACTTTGATAAAAGGTAAAACTAAAGAGATAAGGGTTATAACTCCATAAGTTGCATACCTTTTAATTGAGTATTTTGTTTTGCAATTATTGTTACATGTTGCCACTATTTTCCTTTATAAAAAACACTACTCTTTAGTGTTCTTATTTATTATTTTTTAAATTATTTTATGTTTTTTTTGAGAAAATTTTTTAGCATCAACTAAATTTTTTAAGTGATATTCTACTTGCTTTAAGGTCTATCTATTTTTATGTATTAAGTATAACAATTTAGATTTAAAAAGTCAATAAATTTATATATTGTATCGTCTAAGCTTAAGCATAGATTGTTTAGGTACAATTTAATTCTAATTTTAACGAAAGGTGGTGAGGTCGGATGCCAGGAATAAAGGTACATCCTAATGACTCTTTTGATGAAGCGTATAGAAAGTTCAAAAAGCAAGTTGATAGAAATTTAGTTGTTACTGAAACTCGTGCTAGAAGATTCTTTGAAACAGGAACAGAAAAGCGCAAGAAACAGAAAATTAATACTCGCAAAAAAATGCTTAAAAAACTTTATATGCTTAGGCGATATGAGTCTAGACTGTAATCATACTATGAGGAGATAATACTCCTCATACTCTCTTGAATAATTTCAAAAATATAGATTATCAAATAATTATCATAACAAAATAGAAAAAAGAACTAAATATCATATGAATTTAGATTAAACTCTTATAAATACTTAACATGTGATTAATATTATCTCTCAAGTTATACAATCTTTTTACTCTTTTTCTTCCTAGTTGCCCAAGTCTATTTTTTAAATGAGGATCTAAAATTATTTTTTCTATAGCTAAAGCTGTAGCTTTTGGATTTTTTGAAGGAACTACAAAACCGCTAATACTGTCTTCTACTACTTCTGGTAATCCTCCTACATTTGAAACAACAACAGGCTTGGAGCAAGCTGCGGCTTCTAATACAGACACTCCAAAACTTTCACTATTTGATACAGTTACAGATACAGATATCATGTTGTGGTAGTTTGGTGTATCATTAAAAGGCACTTCACCAGTAAAAATGGTTTTATCTTCCAAGTTTAAAGATTTTGCTAACTCTTTTAGTTTCACATGTAAACTACCTCCACCAACTATTAAAAGTTTTAGAGGCAACTCTTTATGTTTATCGCTTAAAATTTTAAACGCTTTTATTAGATATTCTATACCATATATTTTTTCAAGAGTCTTTATTGTTCCAATAACAATATCGTCTTTAGCAAACAAGCTTTGTACTTCCATAGGTTTAAACTGCTCTGTATCTATGCCAAACGGTGTTACTTCTATGTTTTTATCTGTATATAAATTTGTTTCTTTTGCCATGACATGTGAAGTTGAAAGTATTTTATCGGCTTTTTTAAGATTGTACATAAGCATAAATTTGTGTAAAAATGATTTTTTAGGAAAACTGAAGACATCCCCCCCCCATACCGATAATACAAAAGGAGAAAATCCGCTTAAAGATCCCAATAATCCGTAACTTGAGGCATAATGAGCATGAAGAATATCTATTTTAAATTTTTTTATTATTTTTTTTATGGCAGGTAAAGCTTTTAAATATTTTAACTTCGACAAACTGCCTTCTCTTCGTGAGACAGACTCATCTAGTGTCAAAACTTCAATGTTATTATAGTCTGCATAATCATCTACAACAAAATTACCTAAGCCAAAAATAATTATATCGACTCCGCTATTAGCTAATGATTTAGCCCATTTGATTGTATGAGCAGAATTTGGATTTGATAATAATAGTAATCTCATTAAATTAGTTCAACTGTAATTTGCATTGCTTTTACTTCCTTGGTATAGTTTTAGAGTATTGTTATAGCAATTATGCTCTTTAACTAATTTTTGATTTAAAATAGGCATTATATCTTTTTTTTAATTCTATTATTTAGAATAAGAAATTTTGTTTTAGTGTTGCTTGTGTAACCCTCCCCAAAAACCATACCACCTAAAACAGAATAATTTTGATAAAATAAATCAGGAGAGTTCATGCGAAAGAGTAAATTTACAGACAAGCAAATTGTTGAGATTTTAAGAAGTATAGAAGAAGGTG
>JAERRW010000060.1 GCA_016735235.1 Sulfurospirillum sp.
TGTAGCGTAGAATTTTTATATAAATAGCTTATAATAGCATATTTAACATATTGTATTTTATATTCACTAAGAACTTGTATCCATTTTACAAGTTTTTTATTTGGTTCTTCATTTTTATTTATAAGAGTATTATATTGAAACAATAAGGCAATTTTATATAAATTTTCCATTACTATACTATACTTTTTTTTCTTTAATGGATAATTTTTTGTAAAAAATACTCTTAATCCAATCTCTTGTCTAATTTCATTTGTTTCACCTCTAATAATATGCATATAAGATCTAAATAACTCAACTAAACTAATACCTATTTCATTTGAAAATTCTGATAATTTCAACCACTCTTCTATAAAGTCATCTTGATTTTTTTCGTTTAAAGCTGAGTTGTATAGTTGCGACTTAAAGATATCCGCATCGCTCAATTCCATTCCTCGATTATTAACAGTTTCAAATATCATCAATGCCTTTTCATTTGCTTTTAACTCATCTTCATCTCTAGCTACAATAGGTAACATATAAACTTTATCTAATAAAAAATCTGAAAATATACTAATATCTTTATTTTCTGAAAACTCTTTGAGTTTATTGTAGAAAAATGTAAAGTTTTTTGCAAAAATATCTTGCCTTTCATTTTTAGTAATTTTTTCGGCACTTTCTTCATTGATATACTGTTTTAAAAACTCATTATCATTTTTTTCAAATACACAACTTCTAACTACTTGCTTTTTTTTTGTTTTATCTCTTCTGTCTTGTCTTAAAATTGATTCGCTAATATCATCATTTTTTTTATCAAAAAAAGATAAAGCTTTTAGTAATAATGTTAAGGTTATAAGCCTTTGCTGTCCATCGATAACATCTAGCTCATCACTATCATTGCTTTTAGCAATAACAATATTTCCAAGAAAATATCCATCTTTAGAAGACTTCTCAAGGGCATATTCTAAATCATCCCAAAGTATAGAACATTTATCTCTATCCCATGAATACGACCTTTGATATGCTGGTACAATATAAACGGATATACTATTAAAAAATTTAACTATTGATTTTTGCTCTGCTGATAGATTTAATCCCATAATTCTTATTTTCCTTTACTTGTCTAACTAGTTTCAAAAAGCCATCTTCTATAGGCTCGCTATTTTTAATTTTATCGAAATTTGGGTAAATTTCTGATAAATTTAATATGTGTTTAAGTTTATTAATTTTTTATTTTATTTATAAGTCTTGTCATTTTATTTTAAAAATACTTTTCTTGTAAAATATTCACTTATCTTTTTTAATAAGCTTCAAATATATTCTTTCGCAGTTGTCTTTGTCCGCATCAAAATAATTTTTTTTATAAAAACTGTAGTACAAATTAGTTGAAAAGTTGTTTTGAATTTTGTGGGCGGTATAGAGTTTGTTTTTAATTTTTATTAATCATATCAAAAAGTATAAAACCCCAAACAATTACACTTAAACTTATGCTTAAAAAAACTATACTACTTCCAACATCTTTAGCTCGTTTTGCCATGTCATGATACTCTAGTGTAACGAGGTCTACTACTCTTTCTATGGCACTATTGATGGTTTCTGCTATCAAAACTCCCATCATTGTTATAAAAAGAAGTAATTTTTCTACTAACAGTAAATCCACTAAAAGTATGAATGGAATTAAAATAATTGAGATAATAAGTTCTATTTTAAATGAACTCTCATGTTTTATAATGTCTTGTAAGCCTCTCAAGGCATACATGGTATTTTTGATAAAATTATATTTTGGTTGGTTTCTCATCTAAAAATATCCTTTTGCTATCATAATTTTCTATTTGCTATTCCATTATACAATCTTGCCATCTTTAAATACTTTTTTTACTTCCCCATAGAGAGTATCACCATTATATAAAGATGTTTTATCTTTTATAGTTTTTGGTATTTTTTCGTCAAATAACACCATGTCAGCACAATATCCAACTTCTATCTTGCCTATATTATCTTGCCCTATAATGCACGCTGGATTTAATGAACATAACTCCATTAATCTCGACATGTCTATAATTTCACTCTTAACAAGATGTGTGTAGCATAAAGATAGATACTCCTCAATAGAGCCAATACCAAACTCTGCATTTTCAAAAGCCACATCTTTGTAACTCACAGACTTAGGAGAGTGCATACTCGTTAAAATATCCACATTTCCACAAATCAGCTCGTCAATCATAGCCACTCTTTCACCCTCATCTCTTAATGGTGGCAACACTTTAGCATAAGTATTAAAACAATTACAAGCATTTTCTGTTTTGCAAAGATGATGAATAGAGAGTTCACTAAAAATATTTTTATTTCTCTTTTTCATATCACTTATAATATCGATAGAGCGTTTTGTAGAGAGTGATTGGAATATGACTTTTGTATTATTAATCAATGAAAGTTCGGCTATTTTAGCAACTTCAGAGTTTTCTGAAACTTTAGAAATGCCAGAAAGACCAAGTTTAAAAGAGAGTTCAGACTCATTCATAACTCCATTGTCATCTAAATTCTCATCATAACATTGACAAAAAATAGGAACTTGTTTCATTCTAGCATACTGAAAACCACGTTTTAAAATATTTGCACTACATGATGATGTTGTCCAGATAGCAGATGCTCCATTGTCAAGCAGTGTTGCTATATTGTTAAGTTTATCATTCTCATTATACAGTGAAGCCGCAACATGTAAATCAGCCTCCTCTTTTTGAGCTTTAATTTTAAAATGATCCAAAAGAGTTGAATTATTTAATCTAGGAGTAAAATCAGGCATAATTAAACTTGTAGTAACTCCTCCATTTAAAGCAGTTTTTGTCAATTTTTTTAGTGAATTACGATTTAATACAGAATTTGCCAATCTTACATTCAAATCAACCAAGCCCGGAAGTAAAAAACTATTTTTTGCATCTATAACTCTTAAGTTCTTTGTTGCATTGATGCTATTTGCTATCGATTCAATTTTGCCATTTTCTATTAAAATATCTTTTATCTCCAAAGTTGCTAACTTTGCATTTTTAATCAATACCATCTTTTAGCCTTACTACTCTTTTGTATGAATTTTCTACTGTTTTAATATCTATTTCTCCACTCTTTACAGCTTCAACTATAGCTTTAGTTATATTTTGAATAATATTAGATTTCTTCATAAAATAGCTTGAATAGACAAGTATATCAACATCGGCATTGACCGCCATGACTGCACTTTCCTCTAAACTATACATATCACTTATAGCTTTCATTAACATGTCATCACTAAAAACAACTCCATTAAATCCTAATTTCTCTCTCAATACTCCTTCTACCATCTTTTTCGACAAAGATGCAGGATACATGTTATCAAATTTTAGTAAATTTATATGCCCAACCATAATAGCATCTATTTTTTTACTCTCTATAAAACTGTAATATGGCTTCAACTCTCTATATTCCCATGTGCTACTTACATCAGTTAAATTTTTATGAGAATCATTTACGGCACTTCCATGACCGGGAAAATGCTTAAGAACACTAATAATACCCACATCTTCTTGTGCTTTTAAAAATTCCGAGCTATAAGCTATCACAATATCTTCTTGAGCAGCATAGCTTCTATTTTTTGCCCCAATTGCTGGTGAATTTGTATTTATATTTAAATCTACTACTGGAGCAAAGTTAATATTAAATCCATACTCTTTTACCTCTTTTGCAAGTTTTTTATATATATCATAACTCTCTAAAAGTGTTTTATCTCTTGCAATTTCAAAGGCTGATGGGTATGAATTAAAACCTTTTGCCTTGCTAAGTCTTTGAATGTTTCCACCCTCTTGATCAATGGCTATTAAAAGAGGGTATTTAGTTTTTATATTTCTAAAAAAAGTAGTTAATTCTTTAACTTGCTTAGGATTCTCAATATTATTTCCCAATAAAATTACTCCGCCTACTCTACCTTTTGAAATTTCAATTTCTAACTGTTTTACCCATTTATCGTCAGAGTTGTTTCCTCTGACACCTACCATAATCATCTGTCCAATCATCTCTTCAAGAGATGTTGTTTTTGCAAATGAAAGAGAAATTAAAAGAGTAAAAATAAGATATTTTTTTATCATGAAAGTAGATCTTTTAAGCTCAATTTTGGCGATTTACCTTTTAACACAAAAGCTACCTCGTTTACTATAGGTGTGTAAATTTCATGTTTTTTTGCAAGTTCCAATATAGCTTGTGTTGTAAAAACACCCTCTGCTACTTCGCCTAGTTTTTCTAGAATTTCATCTAAACTCTTACCGTTTGCTAAAGAAAATCCAACTCTATAGTTACGCGAGAGTTTGCTTGATGCTGTTAAAAATAGATCCCCAGCCCCACTAAGACCTAAAAATGTCTTATCTTTAGCTCCAAAAAATTTTCCAAAACGCCTCATTTCAACCAAACCTCGTGAAATCAAACTAGCTCTTGCATTGTTGCCAAGCTCTAACCCATCACAAATTCCACTAGCAATTGCTAGTACATTTTTATAAGCTCCGCAAATTTCAGCACCTATGACATCATCCGAAGTGTAGGTTTTTATAAAATCTGGAAAAAAAGATGCAAATTTATCTGCTAATTTTAAATTTTTTGAGTTTACGACTACACAAGTTGGAAGAGATTTCATTACTTCTGTTGCAAAAGATGGTCCAGATAAAAAAGCTAAATTTTCAATAGGCATAAACTCTCTATAAATATCATTTAAAAAAGCTCCTGTTGTTTTTTCAATACCTTTTGCAGCAACTAAAATTTTTTGATTTTTATATACAAACTTCTCTTTTAACCAAACTCTTACTATTTGTGCAGGAAGTGCTATAATTAAATACTCACACTCTAGTGCCTCACTTAAACATACAAAGTTTCTTATTTTTCTTATTTTTCTTGAGCTTATCTTGCATATAAAGTTCTCTTGTATTGCAAAATGTATTGCTTGCCCCCATTTACCAGCACCTATTACTGCTATACTCATTTTGCACCTAACAATTTCTCTCTTAATAACTCATTTACCTTAGATGGGTTTGCAGTGCCTTTACTCGCTTTCATAATCTCTCCTATAAAAAAGCCAAAAAGTTTATCTTTTCCACTCTTGTACTGTTCTACTTTTTCACTATTTTTTATTATAATAGCATCTATTAATTCTAAAATTACACCATCATCACTTACTTGCTTAAGTCCTAATTTTTCTATTATCTCATCAACTACACAATCATTTTTCATCATATAATCAAGAACAGTTTTAGCGGCTTTTGCACTAATAGTTCCGTCTTCAATGCGTTTTACCAAAGTTCCCAATCTATCTGCATTTACTGGAGATGTCATAACACTGCCATCAAGGCGTCCTAAAAGTTCCACTGTAAGCCATGTTACACTCATCTTAGCTCCAGCACCTTTTTTTATCATATTTTCATAAAAGTGAGCCATTTCTACCGAACTTGTTAGTACCATAGCATCATACTTCTTTATGCCATACTTTTCGAGAAATCTTTCTCTCTTTTGATCTGGAAGTTCTGGTATTTGTATGCACTCTGCCATCATCTCATCAGAAACTATCACAGGAAGTAAATCGGGGTCTGGAAAATATCTATACTCTGCACTATCTTCTTTACTTCTCATGCTTTTTGTTTCATTTTTATCTATATTGTAAAGACGAGTCTCTTGAACCACCTCTTTATCATAAATGCCATCTCTCCATGCATTTGATTGACGCTCTATTTCAAACTCTATCGCTTTTTGAATAAACTTAAATGAGTTTAAATTTTTTATCTCTGCTCTTGTGTAGAGTTTTTTATCTCCATGTGGTCGTATTGAAATATTAACATCACATCTAAAACTACCCTCTTGCATGTTGGCATCACTAATATTTAAGTATCGAAGTATTGCATGAATTTTTTTAAGGTATCTTATTGCTTCATCGGCACTTCTCATGTCAGGCTCACTTACTATCTCCAGCAAAGGAGTTCCAGCACGATTCAAATCAACATGGCTTTCAAAGCCGTAGTGGCTATTTTTACCTGCATCTTCTTCAAGATGGGCACGAGTTATGCCTATAGTTTTTTGTGTGCCATCTTCAAAGTCTATAGTAATATCTCCTCCCTCAACAATAGGAATCTCAAATTGACTTATTTGATAACCCTTAGGAAGATCAGGGTAAAAATAGTTCTTTCTATTGAAAATTGATTTTTTATGTATAGTCGCACCAACCGCAGTTCCAAACATAATAGCTTTTTTTACACTCTCTTCATTTAAAACAGGAAGAGCCCCGGGAAGAGCTAAACATACAGGACATACATTTGTATTTGGGGCATCTCCAAAACTTGTAGGACAAGAACAAAATATTTTTGTTCTTGTATTAAGTTGTGTATGAATTTCTAGCCCAATAACCACTTCAAATTTCATTTAATTACCTTGTTGTATAAAATATCGAATTGAGGCAAATCCATAAACACCTGTATTTTTACAAGCTTGAATCTGGTTCTCGCTTACAATTCCACCAAGAGCGAAACAGTCTATATTTATTTTATCATTTATTTCTTTTAACTTCTCTAAACCCTTAGGAACTCCTTTGTTTGGAGTATAAAAAATAGGACTAAAAGTTATAAAATCAGCACCAAGTTTTTTTGCATGTAGAGCCTCTTTTAGAGTATGTGTTGATACTACTACATGTAGACCAAGTTTTTTTGCTTTTAATATATCTTTAACTCGACTAAAAGGAAGATGGACACCATAAAAACCTAACTCATGAGCAGATACATAATCGGTATGCAGTAGAATTTTAGAGTAAGAGACAATTTTTTGAACTTCTCTTGCAATATCTCTATAGTTTTTGACTGTTTTATCTCGTATGCAGACAAAATCAGGAGTCGTAGTCTTCATTACAGTCAAAAGTTTTTTTAAAAATATTTTTGGCTTAGAACTATAAAAAAGTGGGTCAGTTATTAGATACTTTTTCATTTACTAACTTTTCTAGTAACTTGGTTTGCTTTTTTATCTCTTTAAGTTTTTCATTTTGCTGATAGGCAATTTCAAAAATTACAACAAAAAATAGACCAAACAAAGAACCTATAAAAGAACCTATAAAAGCACTAAAAAAACCAAAAGGGTAAAGAATCGAAAAGAAAATTGTAGCACCTATAATAACAAGGGCCCACGAAGCACCTTGAAGGAGATTTATCAATCTCTCATAAACACTACTTTTTTTTAACATAATTATGTTAGTGATCGCTTATTTGAATTGCACTTGCAAGATAAACATAAGTTAAAATCATAAATATAAATGCTTGAAGTACTGCCATAAAAGCTAAAAGTCCAAAAGGAACCATAGGTGCTACCCAAGGTGCAAGCATTAAAATAACCATCAAAAACATGTCATCGCCTTTAATATTACCAAAAAGACGAAATGATAAAGATACAATTCTTGAAAAATGAGAGACTATCTCAATAGGAAACATTAATGGAGCTAGTATTTTCATAGGCCCCATAAAATGACCAAAGTATTTAATAAAACCATTTACTCTTATGCCTTCATAGTTATAGTAGATAAAGACTACTAGTGCTAAAACTAAAGTCATATTAACATTACTAGTTGGAGATTCAAAACCTGGAATAATACCAATAACATTGCCAAAGAAAACCAACAATCCAATTGTTGCAATTAATGGCAAATATTTTCTTGCTAGCTCGGCACCTATAACATCTTTACCCATAGAGATGACACCCTCTAAGTAAATTTCCATAATGTTTTGCACACCATGAGGAACCAACTGCATTGATTTAGTAGCTAACTTTGCAAGAATCAAAATTATAATACCCACTAATACAATATGGGCGCCAATTATAAACTCATGGTTGCTATTAATTAATCCTATAAATGTAAATATTTCACCCATTACATTAATCCTTCACATAATTTTTTTAAATTATACCTTCAATGTAATTAATTCTTTGTTAATTGCTCCACTACATAATTTACTTGCAAAGTTTATTAAACCACTCCTCATTTTGTTCACTTCTCGTCTCTTTTGATCTATAGAGGTTTTTTAAAACTGAAATTAGGTCATCTCTGCTTAAAAACTCTAGCACTGTAGGCTCCATGGGAGTTATGTTGGGATCAGATTCAATTAGCTTTGCTATTTCTTGAATAAGTTCTTTTTTTTTGATCATTTTATGCCTTATTTAAAAAATATTTAGAAAAGTCATTGTATAATATTTTTACTAAATTATAAAAGGTAAAATATGACAAAGAATATGATTTTAGCAACTGCAATCTTAAGTAGCTCTGCATTTGGAGCAACTGATGCACAAGTTGTTGAGTACTTTAAAGCACAAATTCCAGTACCAACGGTAAAAGTTTCTGTTACATCAAGAATACCAATAAAAGAGATAAAAGGCATGGATTATGTTTCTATTGATATAAGCGATGGAGATCGTGTTCAAAAAGTATCAGTTTTTACACAAGGCGACCTTATATTTCCTGATGTTATTAGTGTTAAAGATGGTAGCATTAAAGAAAAATTAGATAAACAAGAGTTTATAAAAGAACTCTCAGCTCTATACAAAAAAGAGGATAAGAAAAATATTTTAATTTTAGGAGATGACCCTAAAAAAGAGACACTTGTAAAATTTACTGACCCAGAGTGTCCATTTTGCGTTAAAGAAGTTGAAAAAATAGAAGAAAAGCTAAAAGATTACAATTTAAAATATATCTTTACACCAGTTCATGATAAAAGTTCACTAGAAAAATCTATTCTTATCCACAAGCAAACAAGTGTTGCAAAAACACTTGATGAAAAAATAAAAATTCTAAAAAAATATTTTAATGGTGATGTAGATGCGAAAGTAAGCGATAAAGAGATAGAAATAGCAGAAAAAGTAAAAACAAAATATTTTGCAGCAGGTCTAAAAGGTGTACCATTTTATATAAACGAAAAAGAGTTACTAGAGTAGAAATTTTCAAAAAATAGATACAAAAACCCTAAAACTAGTAATCTAATTTTAGGGTTGAATTTATGCTATTTTTATAGTTATTACAACATTTGGTGATGTTAAAATTTTCTCTACTCTCTCTTGCCATAGGTCTTGAAACTCTTTTTTCTCCTCTTTGGTCGCACCATTTGAGAGTACTTTTTGCATTAATGGATTCATTTTTGGATTTGGCAATAACTTGCTAGGGTCATAATCTATATCAACTACTTTTCCATCTCTATCTATTAATCTCATAGATGAGGAGATATCTGCATTAAAATACATTAAACCTCGTCTATCATACTTGCCTGCTAGCCCATGAAAGCCACTCTTAGATGTAGAACCTATCACTTGAGATATAATATTTGATATAACCCCTGTAACTCCCTCGCTTATATCGTCTTTGAGATAAGCTTTTAGTTCTCCGCGTTTTGGATTATTAAATCTTTTCAACCCATCTTTAAGCATCAAATAAGCCCCTGCAACTGTGGGGCAACTATGTCCCGCACTCTTCACGATATCCAAATAGGAGAACTCAATTTTACCATCTTTAAAAGCACCAAGTATTTCTGAAAGCTCATCTGTAATCTCTATTTTTTCCACTTCATCATAAAATTTTGGGTACAACATGTGTCAGCCTTTTTATTTAATCTCTTCTCACTAAAGTTTTTATTTTGCAAAGAGTAATATGATACAATATTATTGATAACAAATATTGATTAAATTCAAAAGTTATGGAGCAAATACTATGAGATGTCATTTATGTTTAAATATAAGTCGTCAATTCCTGTGCGAAAACTGCTTAAATACAATTTTAATTCCAAATCCATCAAAAAGAGTTTTAGATAGTGGCTTAATTGTGTATGCTGCATATAACTATTTAGATATAAAAAAGTTTCTCCACACAAAACACACATATTATGGAGCAAAAATCTTTGCTCAACTTACCAAACATGGTCTCTTGCCTTTAGTAAAAGAACTTACATATAAAGGTATCTATTCACTCCCCATAGATGACCACACTAGAAGTGGCTACTCTCACAGTGCAATAATAGCAAGAGAGTTAAGAGATGTTTTAAAACCACTCTACGGCAAGCTAAGGGCAAAAAATAAAATACGCTACTCTGGGCAGAATTTACATGTAAGAGAAAAAAATCAAAGAGATTTTATCTTTACATGTAAAAAAAAACTTGATGTAGTTCTCATCGACGATATAGTAACAACAGGTAATACATTGAATGAAGCAAATATTACATGTAAAAAAAACGATGTAAATGTACTATTTGCAATAACCATAGCCAATACAAGATAGCTAAAATTTAGGTATAAAAACTCTTGAAATATACTATATCGTCATAGTTTGTTACTCTATTTTTTTTCGTCTTTATTAATAGCTTTTTTAACACCGTCTACCATTCCTGTAAATGCAGCTTTTGTTATATCTAGCATTTTTTTAGATAGGTCTTTTACCTCATCTTTTACAACCCCTGATGCCTCTAATGCTTTCTCTTTTACATTACATGCAAAGTGAGCACCTTTGTCTTTTAGTCTATCCATTGCAATTTGCGAAGCTTCTAAGCTCTTCTTTTTTAGCTCCGATGTAGTCTCTCTTAAGCTTTTAATATTTTGATCTATAATTTTCTTAGTAGCTTTTGTTGTTTTTGATGATAAATCACCAAGAGCTTCTATAAAATTGTCTTCTATTTTTTCCAAATCTTTTATAGTCTCTTTCATATCTTCTTCTACAAAACTAGTCGTATTATCTTTAGCTTCTTGAAGTCTGTTTTTAGCTTGTTCTATCGTTTGCAATAGTCCATCTTTTGCACCGTCAATTGCACCTTGAGTTGTAGCTTCTAAATCTTTTCCAAGCTCTTTAGATGCATTGATCGCTTCTAAAACTACTGAATGAGAAACCTCTTTTACTTTTTGAGCACTTAATCTTGTGTCATTAAGAGCATTTTTAGTAGCTTCTTTAGTTATATAAGCAATTCTTTTTTCAACATTTTCACCCTCTTCTATAACAGTTCGCACACTTTGCTTCACTGTCTCTTGCATAAGTCCTAAAATATTTGCACTTTTAAGTTTAGCATTAGTAATTGCATCTTCTATGTCTAGCTTTACATTATCTGAAAATGATGATGCAACTTCTTTAGCTCCATCTAATGCATCTTTTAAATTAGATGCCAATAAATCTTTATGCTCTTGGAGTCTATACTTTGTTTTTAGTAATTCTGTATCTATTTTATTGATACTATCTTTAGAGTTTTTACTTACACCTTCTATAGCACCCTCTATTGCAGCTTCAATTTTATCGCTTGTTGCATCTTTTGCAATATTTAGCTCTTCAATAGTAACCAAAACAGCTTTTTTTGAAATCTTATTTATGTCAGCAGTTCCATCTTTTGTAGTTTTCAATACATCTAAAACAGCACCCTCTACAATTGTTTTAATTTTCTGTGCATCTACTTTTCCAACACTATACGCCTTTTTGATATTTTTTGATATATCTTTTTTTATTGCTTCTAACACTTTATGACTCCTATTTAATCAAGATACTAAATTTTACCTTATTTTGATACTTAAAGTCTGTTACTTAAGTAACAGATGAGCAAATCTCTTTTAACTTACTCATGTCTAATATAGATAAATTTCCTCTTGAGAAGGTTATAATTTTATCTTTTTTTAACTCTTGAATATTGAGGCTTACTATCTTACGAACACTGCCTATCATTTGAGCCAAAGCATCATGCGAGAGGTCATTAATAAGTTTTATAGAGTACTTTTCACCTTCAATGTGCAAATTAGTATTGTCTAAAATAAGTTTTGCTAGTCTAGTTTTAGTATTAAAAAGTGCCAAATTTGAATTCTCATTTTGAATATCTTTTAATCTTTTACCTAAATAAGATAAAAAATTTCTATTGAAAATTGGATTTTCTTCTAGCCATACTCTTGCAATTTTTAGAGATGTTTTAAGTAGTTGCAATTCATCGATAGCTTCTATGTTTAACTCTTGTTTGTTGTGTGTCAAAAAAGAGACAACATCAAAAATATCACCTTTATTGAGTAATGAAAGAGTGTACTCTCTTCCGTTATCTGGATTTATTTTTGAGATTTTAACTCTCCCTTTTAGTATTAAAAAAATAGACTTATAAGTAGCAGTACAGTGGATAATACTTTTCTTAGGCAGTGCTACATGTGTTAAATTCTCTAAAATATTATCTACTGTTTTATTGTCGAGACCATTAAATAACATAGCACTTTGTAAAACCTTAACACTTTGGTTGTAGTATGACGAATCTTTTCTCAAAGCTTACCGCTTTTAAAGATAGTGTAAGCCAACACAAGTCCCATGACAGATGCCACACAAAATCCAGCTATGCCAAAAAGTGGCACATCAGATATTAAGGGGGGAGTTTTTGCATGAAGAATCAAAGATGAGCCTATAAGTGTTGAAGCTGCGATCAAAGCAACTGTAAGGCGATTGAAAGACTTTTCAACTGTCTCTTCTATCTTTTGAAGTCCTTTATGCTCAAGTGAAACTTTAAAAGTACCATTTTTCACCTGTTTAAAAATATCTTTTAAATCATTTGGTGCATAACTTAGAAATTCTATTATCTCTTTAGGAAACTCTTTTGCCCTTCCAAATACATTTTTAAGTGAAAACTGCTCTTTATAAAATTCAATTATGATAGGTTTTATGTTTTCTATAGCATTAAACTCTGGATCTAAACTTCTGCCTACTCCCTCAATAGTTGCTATTGATTTAAAAAAAAGATAGTAATCATTTTTAAAAGAGACACCATATCTTGATATAAGGCTGGTTACATCATGAAAAAGATCTTTTATGTTTATCTCTTGAAGTGAACTGTACATGTAGCTACCAATAACTTGATTCATATCTTTTACAAACTCATTTTTATCTATATTTTCAGGGTAATTTGTCATATTTAGTATATCTATTGCTATTTTTTCTTCATCTTGAATAGATATATCATAAATAAGTTCTAAAAGAAGACTCTGCTCCTCCTTGCTAATTGAGCCCATCATGCCAAAATCTATAAAAGCAACTCTTGAATCGAGTGTGATAAATATATTTCCAGGATGTGGGTCTGCATGAAAAAACCGATGTTTAAATATCTGTTCACAGATGAGTTCAAAACCTTTTTTTGCTATTTTTTTTGTGTTGATATTATTTTGAATTAAAAGTTTTTTATCAGACACTTTTATGCCGTCAATGAGTTCCATGGTTATAATTTTATTTGTTGAAAACTCTTTATATAGTTTTGGAACTTTTATTTTTCTATTTTTTTCAAATAAATTCTTAAATCTACTCAAATTTATAGCTTCAAGTTTAAAATTTAACTCATTTTTGATATTCTTGTCAAACTCTTTTAAAACATCTAAAATAGAGTGGATTCCATAATCCAACAAAGCATCATCAAACATAGAACCAATCTTTTTCAAAATCTCCAAATCATTTTGAATTATTTCATTAATCTTAGGTTTTAAGACTTTAACTACTATGTCATCGCCATTTAAAAGTTGTGTTTTATAGACTTGCCCAATAGAAGCCGTAGCAAGAAGTACTAGCGGTTTAGCAAAAATTTCGTCCATCTTCTTACCAAATTCCTCTTCAAATATAGGAGCTATTTTATCGATACTAACAGGAGTTACATTATCTTGAAGTTGTTCAAGCTCTTGGGCTAACTCTAGTGGTATCAAATCGGGTCTAGTTGAAAGCATTTGAGCTAATTTTATAAAAGTAGGACCCAACTCCTCAACTGTTTTTTTAATTCTTTGATTTTCACTCAAATTATTTTTGTTAATATAGCCAAAAACAGGAGCAGTAAAATTTTTATCAAAAGGTATCTTCTTTAAGATATTATCAAACCCATTTTTCGACAAAACAGAGACTATCTGACTAAGCCTTTTAGTGTTTGCTATGGTTTTTGATATTTTAATCATAGTTTAATCCTCGTATATTTATCATATCTAAAAATTACTTTTGCTAGCATAAACGACGGTAAAATAGGTAGTTACATGTTGTGCTTATTTATAATTTACCATTTTGATTTTTTATTCCAAATATTTAATAATTCCTGTTTTTCTTTAGAAAGTTCATCTTTATCTGTTTTATCAATATAAGTTATTGTTTCTTCTAAGCAACCAAGCTCTTCTAAAATATTTTTATTTATTAAATATTCATTACCACCAGTTGACATTTTCCAATATTTTATTTTTTCTATAATTTTGAAAAAGTTTTCATCATTTGCAAACATAAAAGATTTTAATTCTTTAGATAACTCTGTTAGACTAAAACCAAATTCTTTATGTAAAAGTATCAGCTTAAAGTCATCATAACTATAATCTAAAATATTCTCTAGTTTTATATTTTCTAAACTCTTTTCTAAACTATTTTTTAAGTTAGTAAATATGTTGTCTTGAGTTTCATTTTCAATATTTAATTTTTGGTGTGAGTTATCTTCTCTTTTTTCCTTTATTTCACTAAACAAAATGCATTTCACAAGTAATGGCACAGTCGTATTTTCTGTATAAAAACTTAGCAAATAATTATCTATATCAGTTATTTGTTTTAATATATCATGCGATAGCCTTATAAAGCTATATCTAGGATTAAAAAAAGTCCGACTCATCTGTTTACCATATTTTTCTTCTTCAAGCTGATAAGATACTGTAATCGTATTTATAAAAGCATTTTTATATTTTTCTTGGTCATTAATCTTTGTTAAACTCGCTTGATTGAACATAGTTGAGAATAATATACTTTGTTTATGTTCACCTAATTCTACAATTTGCTTTTTAAATTCTTCGAAGTTATCATTTAAAAAGCATTTTTCAATCTCTTTAAATTCTTTATGTGTTAATTTATCATCAGACATTGAAAAAGAAAAATAATTTTCAAAATAATAAGCATCTGCTAAATATTTATGTTCATGACCTTTGTTTTCTTGCAGATATCCAAATTCATTCTCATCTAAAGTAGGAAATAATAAAGTTAAAATTTCTTTATATTTAACATTTTCAGCAATGATTCTTTCAAATTCTTCTTTAGTGGTTTTTTTATCTTCATCTAAAATCATTGATTCTAGATAGATAAAAAATTTATTTGGATTATCTTTTATTAATTCATAAAGTTCTATATTTTTAACTTTTATAAGTGAAATTAGAAAAAAATCTGTAAGATTTACATCTTCAACGATTATTGAATATTCAAATGACATTATATTAATAATTTTATTTATATCTCTTATTGTTAATATAAATTTATTGATTACTTTACTTACTACATAAAACCACTTGTCTTTATCAAAAAATATTTGATTGCCATTTTCTTCTAGTTCATTGATTAGAATATCTAGTTTTTCAAAAAGTAAATTTTGTATAGTTAAACTATGTGGCTTTGGAACAGATAGTGAATATTGAACTATTTTTTCAAGATACTTTTCTCCATCTTCTTGCTTAAAAGTTTGTAATGATTTTGCTACTATTTTTTTATCGTACAGTAAAATATAAATTAAATTGTCAAAATCAGCGATACCTTTTGTAAGTCTAAATATAAACTCTGTTTCTTTATCTGTTAATCTATCTATGTCATCTATAATGATTACTATCTTTTTATCTAGCTCTTTTAAATATCCATTTATTTTAGATTTTATTTTCTCTAAACTTTCTTCACCATTAGATAGCAATACACCTTTTGGTTTGTATCCGATATTTATAAAAGGTGCTTTAATTGTCAAGCTTTCTGGCAGAATTATATTTGCTAAAGTTTTTAAATCTTTTTTAATATCTTCATTTAATTTAACTTCAAATGCACCATAAGATAATACCTTTATTAATTCATCAAAAAATAACTTTATAACTTGACTAATATCAGTTAATAACCAAGGATTAAAATGTAATATTTCAACTTCCTTTTTTATCTGATTTTCTATAAGGTTCATTAAAGAAGTTTTACCACTACCCCACTGTCCTTCAATTGAAAATATTAAAGTCTCATTTTGCTTGTAGTTTAGAATTCCATTTGCTACTTTTTTTGCAAATGGTTTAAAATTTAATTTATCGTTATCATAATTAGTGATTGGTATATCTAAATGTTGCATAACCATTTACATTCACTCCTTTTGTCTGTCGTTAGATTTTTGAAGTGAAATTTTAACATTTAACTTCTTAAATCTAAAATGACAACTTTTAAATTTTAGAAAATTGCACTTTAGGGTTTAGTGTATGACCATGTAAATATCTATTAAGCTATGTTTTATAAAGTGTAGATATAATTTAATGACTAAATAATTGATAATTATAAAGGAGATTTTACAAAATGAATGATTTAAGCTTTCCAAAACCTTTACCGACTACTATTTCTTTGTTAGTAGTTTTTTCTATCTGGTTTGTGATTCCTGTGCCAGAAGGCGTAGAACCATCAGCTTGGCATCTTTTTGCTATTTTTGCAGGCACTATCACTGCTATCATCAGCAAAGTTATGCCTATAGGTGCAGTATCACTTCTTGCAATTACCGCAGTAGCGATAACAGGAGTTACTAACGACAGCCCAAAAGGAGCAGTATTAGATGCTATTAGTGGCTTTTCAAATGGATTAATTTGGCTTATAGGTCTATCTATCATGATTTCTCAAGGATTAACTAAAACAAATCTAGGAAAAAGAATAGGTTACTATATGATTACTTTTTTTGGAAAAAGCACTCTTGGTGTCGGCTATGCTCTCTCTATCTCAGAACTAACAATAGCTCCTGTAACTCCTAGCAATACCGCTAGAGGAGGAGGCATAATCCACCCTATCATGAAGTCTATTGCAAATAGTTTCAAATCTTCAAAAGAGTTAGGAACTGAAAATAAAATAGGCAGATACTTAGCATTAGTAAACTACAATACAAATCCTATAACATCGGCCATGTTTGTAACAGCAACTGCACCAAACCCACTCATAGTAAGTCTCATCGCAGATGCAACAAACTCAAATATAAGCATAACTTGGGGGCAATGGGCATTAGCATTTTTGGTTCCTGGTTTAGTTGCGTTGGCTATTATGCCTTTGGTTGTCTATTGGCTTAATCCACCTGAGATCAAAAAAACTCCAGATGCTCCAAAGTTTGCAAAAGAGAAACTCCAAGAGATGGGTCCTATGAATTTAGCCGAAAAGTTGGTGTTGAGTGTTTTTGTTTTGATGCTCTTTTTTTGGGCAGGAATTCCTGCGATGATTTTAGGAGCAGACTATCAAACAAACACTACAGCAATAGCATTTTTAGGCTTGAGTATATTGATAGTAACTGGCATATTGTCTTGGGACGACATTTTGAACAATAAAACCGCTTGGGATACTATATTTTGGTTTTCGGCTCTTGTTATGATGGCTACTTTTTTAAACAAATTAGGATTGACAGCTTGGTTTGCACAAGAGATACAAAATAGCTTAGAAAGCTTGGGATTGCATTGGTTTACTACCGCTATGATTTTAGTTCTTATCTATTTTTATTCACACTACTTTTTTGCAAGCACAACAGCTCATATTACAGCTATGTTTGCTGCATTTTTTAGTGCGGGCATAGCTCTTGGAGCGCCACCTATGTTTTTAGCGCTACTATTGGCTGGTTCATCTTCGCTTATGATGAGTATTACTCACTATGGCACTGGGACGGCTCCTGTTATATTTTCTTCAAACTATGTTACACTAGAGCAGTGGTGGAAAACAGGTTTTGTTGTTAGTGTTATTAATATCATCATAATGATAACAGTAGGTGGATTTTGGTGGAAAATATTGGGCTTTTGGTAGACTTCATAAAAGGCATTACAATAAGTCCAATGTAGCAATTCACTTATAAATTGTTTGGTGTATAACTTA